>DATLNE010000004.1 GCA_035536915.1 Acidimicrobiales bacterium | reverse complement strand
GTCGTTGGTGATCTCCCGCACCCGCACACGCTCGGCCACCGCATCCCTCCTCGCTCGACAGTCTGCCGAACGAGCAGTTCGCGCCTCGGAGCGCGATTCCTCCTACGTCAAGGGGCGAAGGTTTCCGGAAGGGGCACTAGTTACCGCTAACTGTGCATCGACCGCGGATCGACCACCGACCCCTCACCACCGTTCGTTCGGGTTCACCAACTCCGGGTGCCGCTCGAAGTAATAGTCGCGAAGCAGGATTGCCCCTGCTCTGAGAATCTGCCCGAAGTCGGAGCCACTGTTGAACGCATACTGTTCGATGGGCTTGAAGGGCTCGTAGCCGGTCAAACCGTCCATCAGGGCACGGGCCTTCTCTTGTACGTCGTACTGCGATGTGGGGCTTTGCTTCTCCAACATGAGCACAAGCTCATCCCTCACCGAGGGGAAGATTTGGGCGAAGCCGCTCTCGGCCACAAGCTTCTGCCCGTAATCCGTGAGATTCAGTGGACTGCCCTGCTGGTAAATCTTCGAGTCGATGAACTTCTGCGTGTTGAGTTTGAACTCGGCAAGTTGATCGAGTTGGGACTTCATCCCCTCGCACTTCTCATTAAGCCTGTCGAAGTCTCTGCGGAGTGTGTCGACGCGTTCCCGGTACTTCCCGATGACGACGCTTGCGGTAACCCCCGCCGTCACCATGCCCAGGCCGAGGGTGGCCACGGCCACGGCTGCGTTCACGGTGCCAGTGTCTGCCACAGGGGCATCATTGCATCCCCTGACCGGGCCTTCCGACGGCCCACCTCCCGTGCAGTTGTTTATCCAACGCAACAGTCGCGGCGCCGGGGCGCGCTGCCCGTGCCACTACAGGTAGCCGGGGGGGCGGGTCGGCCCGGGTGGCGCGTCCTCGGGAACGGCGCCGGGCGGCAAACCACGCTGGTGGCGCATCTGCTCCAACTGGGCTTGGGCGGCCATCTGCTGGGCGAACAAGGTGGCTTGGATGCCGTGGAACAGGCCCTCCAGCCAGCCCACCAGCTGGGCCTGGGCCACCCGCAGCTCGGCCTCTGACGGCGCCGCGGCCCCGTCGAACGGCATGGCCAACCGGTCGAGCTCCTGCTGCAAGTCGGGCGACAGCCCTTCGGCCAGTTCCCGCACCGAGGTTTCGTAGATCTCCCGCAACCGGGCCCGGCTGGCCTCGTCGAGGGGCGCCTGGCGCACCTCTTCGAGCAACTGTTTGATCATCGAGCCGATGCGCATGACCTTGGCGGGCTGCTCGACCGTCTCCTTCTCGGGCTTGGCCGGCTCCTCGCCCTGCGGTCCTGTCACGACGATCAACTCGGGCGGCTCGGTCTGCGACATGGGTTCATCCTGCCAGCAATGGAACCCACATCTCGGCGGGGGTCAACGAACCGTGCCTGCTGCGCAGCCGCAGCTCGCCGGGGTCGGCCGGGTCGAGGAACCCGGTGGCCTCGAACGGGGCCAGCACCACGTCGCCCAACCGCTCCACGGGGAGCCGGGCGCCCAGCCACCCTTCGGCCGCCACCTCGTCGCGGGTGCGCACCCAGGCGACGTCGCCGTGCGCGGCCTTGGCCCGCTCGGCCAAGCGGCCGGCGGTGCCCGGCTTGGCGTGGAGCCAGCGGAAGCGGCTCTCCCCCGAGACGAAGGCGACGTCGGCTTCGACCTCAGGCGCCACGGGGACCACGTTGTCGCCCACGTCGACCTGGCCGTGGTCGGAGGTGACGAGCAGGGCCGCACCCGGCGGCAGGACCCCTCGCAGGTCGGCCACCAGCCGGTCGGCGAAGGCGAGCTCCGCCTCGTAGTGCTCGGCCAGGCCGTACTGGTGGGCGATCTTGTCGATGCCGTCGTAGTAGGCGTAGACGAAAGGCTCGCCCGCTCGCAGCAACCGCTTGACCTCGACCACCAGCGCCGACGGTGTGCGCCAGCCATGGAGGCGGGTGCCGCCCAGGTGGGCATCGGTGAAGCCGGTGTGGGCGAACTCGCCCCGGCTGACCACCGGCGGCGCGGTGCCGTTGAAGACCGGCAGCGATTGCATGGCGGAGGGCTCAGGCGGGTCGCCTTCGTCGGTGCGCCACCGCAGGACGTTGAGCACCTGCCCGTCGCCCAGATGCACCCGGTAGCCGACGATGCCGTGATCGGCCGGCGGGCGCCCGGTGGTGATGGAGGTGAGGGCGGCCGAGGTGGTGGTCGGCGCCACCGAGGTGATCGGCCCGCCGGCCATTGTGCTCATTGTGGGCGCCCACTGGCTGCGAGCCTGGAGCTGGTCCCATCCGAGGCCGTCGAGCACGAGGAGAACGACCTGGGCGGCGTCGAGCACGGGTTCGGGCATCCACGGGCGGCGGCGGTCGCCGAGCAGGGCGGGCACCACCGACGCGATGCACGCGCCGCCGTATTCGGGGACCACGGGCTCCATGGGCGGCGACGTTAGGGCTGTCACCCGGGCGACGCGCGAACCACCGCGGTACAGTTGCCGTGCCGGTGGCCAACGGGGGGTCGCCGCCGAGGCTGGGGGGTCGTTTCGTGCGCCGTTCGCTGTTTGCGCTCGCTGTCGTGGTGTCGTCGTTGTTGCCCGTGGTCGGAGCAGGCCCGGCTGCCGCGCACACAGACGTCTGCGCCGGACAAGGGTCCATTAGCACCTACCCTGGGCTGGGAATCCCAGGCGCCTTCCCCCCGCAGACGGTCAGCTTCTCCATGGTCTTCTCGACGTTCGGCGTCTGCGCGCAACAGGTGACGGAGTCGATGTCCGGGGTCCTCACAGGCAACTGCTGGAACGCCACGGGGATGGGCGTCACGTACCGGGGCCACACCTTCCGCCTGCTCTGGGAGGGCAACACGTGGGTGATGGCCGTGGGAACGAACGGTGCCACCGTGCCCACCCCGACGCTGCACACGCCCCTCACAGACAACAGCGCCCTCGTGGGGACGGGCGACATCATGAACGACGTGACGCACAGCGGCTCCTGCTTCAGCAACACGGCCACGCGGTTCCTCCTCACCGGTTCTTGGGCGGCGCCCCTACACCCGTCGCCCGCGCCCGCGCCGCCCCCGCCCAACTACCCGCCCGGCGTGCCCACGCTGGTGTCGCCCCCTGCGGGCCACGCCTTTGCGCCCACCGACACGCAGCAGTTCGTGATCCAGGCCACCGACCCCGAGAGCGACCGCTACACGGGCCGCATCCGCGTCACCGACACGGCGACCAACCTGGTGGTGGGCACGTACTTCACGCCGCAGGCGGCTTCAGGCGCCGAGGCCACCGCCCCTGCAGTGCCGCCACTGCCGCCCGGTTCCTACACGTGGGTGGCCGACGCCACCGACGACGTGAGCCCCACCGGCTACGGCCCCGCCTCCGCACCCCGGACTCTCACGGTCACGAGCCCGGTGCCCCCGCTCCCCCCGCCGCCGGTGCCCTATCCGTCGGAGACCTGCGCGGGCGGGACCGTGCACGAGGACGGCTTCGTCGGTAGCGCGTACACACGGCTGCACTCCGTCCAGCCGAGCCCGGGCACCACGGCCGTGTGCTTCCGGAGCGAAGTGGGCGGACTGGGGATCGGCGGCAAAGTGACGTTCGCATCGGGGAACACAGCGGCCCCGGCCGTCCCGTCCACCGACACCAGCGCCTCGCTGTGCGCGACCACGTCAGGCAATGCAATCCCCCCGCCGCACCCGGTGTTCTCGGGATCGCTGGGCGACCCGGCCGACCCCACCACTTACGTGCCGTTTTCCGCCGACCTGTTCGCCTCGGCTTCTGAAGGGTGGCTGTGCCTCACGGCGGGCAGCGTGAGCCGTCGCGTGGTGGTGCCGGTCCCGCACACGGGCACGCCCCCGTCGGTCACCTTCGCTACCGACGGGACGACAAGCAGGCTGCCGTCCTCGACGGTGAACACGAGCCCCACATCGGGTGCGTGTCAAGGCGCGACGACGGGCTCCAAGGCCGAGTACGCCAACCTCACGGGTGCGTTCGGCCGCACATGGCTGCACACGTGGCAGGAGTCGGCAACGCGGGCCCACGTCTGCATCCGCACTCAGGGGTCGGCCACCACAGGAGGGCGCTTGACGATCGACACGACCGGGTCCGGTGGCGTGAGTCCGGTCTTCAGCACAAGCGCCACCGATACCTCCGCCTGCACCCTGCGTGTCGCCGGGGTCGACACGCCGACGACAGCGGAGGTACGGCGCAGCGCGTCGCTCACCGACACGTCAGGCGTGTCGTTCTGTGTCGTAGCGGGATCCACACGGGTGCGGGTGACGCTGGGCGCTGCCGGGTCGCCGACGCCGCCACAAGCGACCTGGACCGCCGATACCTGACCTGGGGCGCCCTACCATGGGGGCGTGAAGGTCTCGACGCGCGGCGACTACGCCAGCCGCGCCCTGCTCTCCCTCGCCCTCCACCGCGGCGACGGCACGCCCACGTCGGTGCGCGACATCGCCGAGCGCACCGGGCTGCCCCAGCCCTACCTGGAGCAGATCCTGCTGGCGCTCAAGGGCGCCGGGTTGGTGCGGTCGAAGCGGGGGGTGGGCGGCGGTTACGTGCTGGCCCGCGACCCGGCCGAGATCACCCTGGGCCAGATCGTCAGCGCCGTCGACGGCCCCATCGTGGCGGGCGACTTCGGCGAGCCCCACCAGAACGGGGCGTGCGACCACGAAGGCCAATGCGTGCTGCTGGCGGTGTGGGCCGAGGTGGGCCAGCACATGCGCGAACGGCTCGACTCCTTCACCTTGGCCGACATGGTCGACCGGGCTCGCGGCAACCCCACCGCCCTGCTCGCCCCCCTCTCCTGAGTTCGCCCAGGCTCAGGCCGGGCGTTGCGGCGGGTCGCCCGCCCGTGCTGTCTCCTCGGGACGCAGGCCGCCCAAGCCGCTGAGTTCGTCGCCGTCGACGCCGCGGGCCATGGGGTCGACCAGGCGCACCCCCGTGCGCCCCGACAACGCCACCAGGTCGCCTACGTCGCCCTCCACCACCACGCCGAAGACCACGGCGCCGTCGGGGTCGAGCCGCCCCAGCAGCCCGGCCAGCCGGGCCTGGTCGGCCTGGAACTGGGCCACGAAGGCGGGGTCGTCGGTCTCCTTGGCCAGCCGCTCGAGGTCGGCCCGTTCCTGCTCGGCTGCCGCCCGCTCCTCCTCGGCCCACCGTTCGAGCCCGCCCGTCACCACCGAGGGCGACCCCCCGGGGGCCGCCACCAACAGCCCCCGCACCCGCACGCCGTCGACCAGCCGCCGCGCTTCGGGCTCGTCCACGTACTGCGAGAACGACACAACGGCGACAACCTTGCCGTCCATGCGGGCCAGCGCGGCACGCCGCCGCACCACGTAGCCGGGCACGTCGGTGCCGGCCAAGGGCGGCCCGCCCGCCAGCGCCGGTTCGGCGCCTGCGTCGGCCACCACGTCGTCGGCGTCCTGGTCGGCATCGCGCAGCACCACGGCGAGGCCGGCGGCCAGCACAAAGGCGATGAGGGCGGCGACGGCGCGCACCACCATGCGGCGGGCGCCTGCCTCGTCGATCGGCGGCTCAGCGGAGCCGTCCACGCACCTTCTCCAGGTCGGGGGGCAGCGGCGACTCGAATGTCAGCCGTTCGCCGGTGGCCGGGTGGTCGAACGAAAGCTGCACGGCGTGGAGGAACGGGCGCGGCGCCTTCAGCCCCCGGCTGGAGCCGTACCGGGGGTCGCCCACCACGGGGTGCCCGATGGCCGCCATGTGCACTCGGATCTGATGCGTCCTGCCCGTTTCCAGCTTGCACCTCACCAACGTGCAGGGGACGGGCTCGTCGAAGCGGCGCTGCACTTCGTAGCGGGTACGGGCCTCTCGCCCGTCGCGCCGCAGGGCCATCTTGGTGGGGTCGGAGCCGGACCGGCCGATGGGGGCGTCGACCACCCCGGCGGGCGACTCCACGTGGCCGACGACCAGCGCCAGGTACAGCCGCTCCACCTCGCGGCTGACCAGTTGTGCCACCAAGGCGGTGTGGGCAGCCGGGGTGCGGGCGACCATCAGCAGCCCCGAGGTGCCCTGGTCGAGCCGGTGCACGATGCCGGGCCGCGACGGGTCGTCGCCGCCCGCCAGGTCGGGGAAGCGGGCCAGCAACCCCTGCACCAACGTGCCGGTGGCGTTGCCCGCGCCGGGGTGCACCACCAGCCCGGGCGGCTTGTCGACCACGATCACGTGCTCGTCGGCGAACACGACCGGCACGTCGACGTCGGGCTCGGGCACCAGTTCGACGGCGCCGGGCGCAGGCAGGTCGATCGACAGCTCCTCGCCTTCGGCCACCCGGCGGCTCTTGGTGGTGACGGCTCGGCCGTCGAGCGTGACCCGGCCGTCGGCTACCAGCGTGGTGACCTCCGAGCGGGGCAGGTCGGTGAGCATGGCCACCACCCGGTCCACCCGTTCGCCCGCCAACGCAGCGGGCACCACGGTTGTCATGCCGGTTCGTCCTTGGCCTTGAGGATCAACAGCACGGCCCCCACGCTGATGGCGGCGTCGGCCACGTTGAAGATGGGCCACCACTGGAAGTCGATGAAGTCGACCACCCCGCCGTGGCCCCGGAACACCCGGTCGACCAGGTTGCCCACCGCCCCGCCGACCACCAGGCCCGCGGCCGCGCCGGTCCACGTGGTCAGTTCGGCCTTGCGGGTCGCCACCAGGATGACGGCGAGGACGAGCACGCCCAGCACCACGATGATCGGCCCCGACCCCCGGCCGAGGCCGAAGGCCACGCCCGAGTTGATCGACAGGTTGAGCCGGAGCGTCCAGAACAGGTGGACCGGCCCGTCGACCAGGGCGCGCAGCGCCCACTCCTTGGTCAGCTGGTCGAGGACGACGACCGCAGCCGCCGTGCCGGCCACCAGCGGCAGCCGGCGGGGCGCGGTCAACGCCGCGACAAGCCCCCGCTCTTGCAGGCGATGCAGAGCCGGGCGAAGGGCAGGGCCTTGAGCCGGGCCTTGGGGATGGGCTGGCCGCAGTTCTCGCAGGCCCCGTAGGTGCCCGCGTTGATCTTGCCCAGCGCGTGGTCGATCTCGTCGACGGCAGCCCGGGCCTGGGCGGAAAGGGCCAGGTCGCGCTCGCGGTCGATGTTCATGGTGCCGCCCTCGCCCGACTCCTCGTCGAACTGGATGTCGCCAGGTTCCATCTCCTGGGCCATCTGGTCGGCTTCGGCCTTCAGCGCCGCGGCTTGTTCGGTGTACGTCTGGCGCTCCTGCTCGAGGAGGGCCACTTGCTCTGAGAGGAACTTGTCCAGCACCGGTGCCTTTGCTGCCCGCTTGGCGGTCGTAGGTGTCTTTGCCGGCGCAGCCACCTTCTTGGCGGCAGGCGCGGCCTGCTTCGTCGTGGTCTTCTTCGCGGGTGCTGCTGCTTTCGTCGCCTTCTTGGCGACAGCCGCCTTCTTGGTCGGCTTGGAAGCTCTGCTCGGCATCAGGGGCTCCCCGGGTCGGAAGAGTGGCGGACCGTACCATGCGACCGCCGCCCGCTCAACGAATGCGAGGCCCTTGCAATTCCCGACCGGTCGGTCGCTTGCCAGGACGCTCCGCATCGGAGGCGATGGCGTCGTCGAGGAGGCGGGCCACGTCGTCGGCTTCCAGGCCTGTCACCCGCACCCGCTTCGACCGGCTGGCCGGGCCACTGGCCAGCTCGACGGCGTCGGCGTCGACGCCCAAGGTGGAGGCCACCAGGGCGAGCACGGCGTCGTTGGCCCGCCCGCCTTCGGGCGGCGCCGCCACCCGGACCTTGAGGGCGTCGCCGTGCCTGCCCACCACGGCAGTGCGGCCTGCGCCGGGCTGCACGTGCAGCCGCAGCACCACGTCGCCCTCGGCGGTCACTTCGAACAGGTCGTCTGGCACGGCTCCTAACTCTAGGGGCAGCGAATAGCCTTGAGCGCCATGTCCGCCTCCGAGCCGCCGTACCCCGACGTCGAGCAGCAGCCGTCATTCCCGGCCGTCGAGGCGCGCATCCTGCAGTTCTGGGCCGACGACGACACCTTCCGGGCTTCGGTCGAGCAGCGCCCGGCGGGCGACGACGACTACGTGTTCTACGACGGCCCCCCGTTCGCCAACGGGCTCCCCCACTACGGCCACCTGCTCACCGGCTACGTGAAGGACGCCGTGCCCCGCTACAAGACGATGCGCGGGCACCGGGTGGAGCGGCGCTTCGGCTGGGACACCCACGGCCTGCCCGCCGAGATGGAGGCCGAGCGCGAACTCGGCATCTCCGGCCACGTCGCCATCACCGAGTACGGCATCGACAAGTTCAACGAGTTCTGCCGCACCTCGGTGTTGCGCTACACCCGGGAGTGGCGCGAGTACGTGACGCGGCAGGCCCGCTGGGTCGACTTCGACCACGACTACAAGACCCTCGACCTCACCTACATGGAGAGCGTCATGTGGGCCTTCAAGCAGCTCTGGGACAACGGGCTGATCTACGAGGGCTACAAGGTGCTCCCGTACTGCTGGGAGTGCGAGACGCCCCTGTCGAACTTCGAGACCCGGCTCGACGACGCCTACCGTGACCGCGACGACCCCACGCTGACCGTGTGGTTCGAGCTGGAGACGGGCGAACGCCTGCTGGCGTGGACCACCACCCCGTGGACCCTGCCGTCGAACGTGGCCCTCGCCGTGGGGCCCGACATCGAGTACTCGGTCTACGAAGTCGACGGGGTTCGCTACATCACCGGTGGCGCCGTTCCGGAGGACGCGCCCGTCGTGGCGACGGTGCGGGGCGCGGCGTTGGTGGGGCGGCGGTACACGCCGCTGTTCCCGTACTTCGCGGAGGTCGAGAACGCCTTCCAGGTGCTCGCAGGCGACTTCGTGTCGACCGAGGACGGCACCGGGGTCGTGCACCTGGCGTCGGGCTTCGGCGAGGACGACCAGCGGGTGTGCGAGGCCAACGGCATCGGTGTGGTGGTGCCGGTCGACGAGCACGCCCGGTTCACCGCCGAGGTGCCCGACTACCAGGGCGTGCAGGTGTTCGAGGCCAACCCCTTGGTGATCCGCGACCTCAAGGAACGGGGCCACGTCGTCAAGCACGAGGTCTACCGCCACTCCTATCCGCACTGCTGGCGCACCGACACCCCGCTGATCTACCGGGCCATCTCCTCGTGGTTCGTGAGCGTCACCGACGTCAAGGAACGGGCGCTCGAGCTCAACCAGCAGATCCAGTGGGTGCCCGAGCACATCCGCGACGGGGCCTTCGGCAAGTGGCTGGAGAACGCCCGCGACTGGTCGATCTCCCGTAACCGGTTCTGGGGCTCGCCCATCCCGGTGTGGAAGTCCGACGACCCTCGCTACCCCCGCCTCGACGTGTACGGCTCGCTCGACGAGCTGGAGCGCGACTTCGGCGTGCGGCCCGACGACCTGCACCGGCCGGGCATCGACTCGTTGACCCGCCCCAACCCCGACGACCCCACCGGGCAGTCGACCATGCGGCGGGTGGAGGAGGTGCTCGACTGCTGGTTCGAGTCGGGCTCCATGCCGTATGCCCAGGTGCACTACCCGTTCGAGAACGAGGAGTGGTTCAAGGGGCACTTCCCGGCCGACTTCATCGTGGAGTACGTGGGACAGACGCGGGCGTGGTTCTACAACCTGCACGTGCTGGGCACCGCCCTGTTCGACTCCAACCCGTTCGCCACGTGCGTGGTGCACGGGGTGATCCTGGGCGACGACGGGCGCAAGGCGTCGAAGCGGCTGCGCAACTACGTCGACCCCGAGGAGATGTTCGAGACCTACGGGGCCGACGCCGTGCGTTGGTTCCTGTTGTCGTCGCCGGTGCTGCGGGGCCAGGACCTGATCTTCACCCGCAAGGGCGTGGCCGATGCCGTGCGCCAGGTGCTCAACCCCATTTGGAACACGTGGTACTTCTTCAGCCTGTACGCCAACACCGACGGGTATCGGGCGTCGTTCCGGGCCGACGCCGAGGGCGTGCTCGACCGCTACGCGCTGGCCAAGACCCGGCAGTTGGTGGTCGAGGTGGGCGAGCGCATGGACGCCTACGACCTGTCGGGGGCGTGCGAGTCGATCTCGTCGTTCCTGGACGCGCTGACGAACTGGTACATCCGCCGCTCCCGCGACCGGTTCTGGGCGGGCGACGCCGACGCCTTCGACACGTTGCACTCGGTGCTGGTGGTGCTGTGCCAGGTAGCGGCGCCGCTGCTGCCTCTGGTGACCGAGGAGGTCTACCGGGGGCTGACGGGCGAGCGCAGCGTGCACCTGGCCGACTGGCCTGCGGCTGACGTGTTGCCCGCCGACGACGAGCTGGTGGCCGCCATGGACCTCGTGCGCGAGGTGTGCTCGGCGGCCTCGTCGGTGCGCAAGGGGGCGGGCCTACGAGTGCGGTTGCCGCTGCCTGCGCTGACGGTGGCGGCGCCCGATGCGGCCCGGTTGGAGGGCTTCACCCACCTCATCGCCGACGAGCTCAACGTCAAAGACGTGCGCCTGACGACGGACGTGTCGGCGGCGGGGCGCTACGTGCTGCAGGTGGTGCCCGCGGTCCTGGGGCCACGTCTGGGCGCCGACGTGCAGAAGGTGATCAAGGCGGTGCGGGCGGGCGAGTGGGAGCGGCGCTCCGACGGGTCGGTGGTGGTGGGCGACCGCACGCTGGCCGACGACGAGTACAGCCTGCGGTTGGTGCCCGCCGACGAGGCGGTGAGCCGGGCGCTACCGGGCGAGCGGGGCTTGGTGGTGCTCGATACCGCGGTGACGCCGGAGCTGGAGGCCGAAGGCCTGGCCCGTGACGTGGTGCGGCTGGTGCAACAGGCCCGCAAAGACGAGGGGCTGCACGTCTCCGACCGCATCCACCTGGTGGTCGACCCCGGCAGCCACGACGACGTGCGGGCCGCAGTGGAGGCCCACCGCGACTACATCGCCGAGCAGACGCTGGCGGGCGACCTGGTGGTGGCGGGACCGATCAGCGAAGGTCGTCGCTACGAGCTGTCGGACGACCGTGTCGTCCACGTAGGGCTGAGCAAGCGCTAGAAGAGCTTGACGGCGGCCAGCAGGAGCCCGCCCATGGCTGCGTTGGTGCTGATCATGGCGACGAGGTGGAGCCGCAGCTCGCGATGCATCTCGCCGCGCAGGTCGGCGATCTCCGTTCGGAGCTCGCCCTTCATCTGGGCCATCTCTTCGCGCAGCTCGCCCTTCATCTGGGCCATCTCTTCGCGGAGCGCGCCGACATGCTCGGCCGTCTCACCCCGCAGTTGGTGTGCGAGCGCGATCAAGTCGCTGCGCATGAGGACGTGCAGGTTGTCGAGGTCCTGTTTGGTGGCGACATCGCCCCACCCGGCAGGAGGCAGCGAGTTCATCAGCGTCGCCGCCAACTCCTCGCCCATCTGTGCCTCCAAGTAGTCGTACAGCCGCCGACGCGCCTGTTCGCTGACCGCCACGCCATCTCTCCTTTTTCAACCGAAGGTCAGAAAAGGAGGAACGGAGCGGGCGTTCCTCGACCCTGCTGCGATGATTATAGGTCGCAGCGAAGCATGCGGGGAAGTATCAGCGCTTCTTGACTGCCTTGGTGGCCTTGGCCGTCTTCTTGGCGGGGGCGGCGGCCTTCTTGGTGGCCGTCTTCTTGGCAGGCGCAGCAGCCTTCTTGGCCGGAGCAGCGGCTTTCTTGGCCGCGGTCTTCTTGGCCGGCGCGGCGGCAGCCTTCTTGGCCGCCGTCTTCTTGGCGGGCGCAGCCGCTGCCTTCTTGGCGGGCGCCTTGGCGGCAGCCGCCTTCTTGGCCGGTGCCTTCTTGGCTGCGGCCTTCTTGGCGGCCGTCTTCTTGGCCGGTGCCTTGGCGACCGCAGCGACGCCGGGCGCGCCCTCGCCGGTCTCGAAGATCTCGTCGATGCGAGCGATGACGTCCTTGCGGTTGAGGTGCGTCTCCTCGTATGCCGCCACGTCCTCCAGCTCGTCGTCGTCGAGCTCGGGCAGCAGCGGGAGGATCTCGGCCACGCTCAGCGAGTCGTAGCCCTCGATGGGCAGGCCCGCATCGTCGCCGCCACCGGCAGCCGCCGGCGCAGCGATCTCTTCGGCCACGGGGGCGTCGATGCCGCCGCCCGCGTCGGCCACGGCGGGCACAGCAGCCGCTGTGGCCGCCTCTTCCTCGGACTCCAGCTCGTCGATGAGCTCGTCGACCCGCTTGATGATCGTGGCCCGGTTCTTGCCGCTCTCCTCGCGCTCACGCACGGCGTCGAGCTCGTCGAGGTCGAGCTCGGGCAGCAGCGGAATGATCTCGCCCACCTTGAGCTTGTCGTAGTCCTCGATGGGGAACTCGACGTCGGGCACGGCGACAGGGGCGCTGGTCTGGGTGGCGGCAGCGACGGGTTCGTCGCTGGGCACCGCTTCCAGGGCCGCAGTCGGAGGACCGCTGTCGTCGCCTGCGGCGACACCGGCGGTGGCCGGCTGCTTGCGACTCATGCGCGAGAACACGACGAGCACGACGCCCGCCACGATGCTGCATGCAATCGAGAGATAGATCGGTGCCAGCGAGCTGCTGACGAAGCCGATGACGAGCGCGATCGCGCCAATGAGCACGAGTCCGATCGTTACGAGGAGCAACACGTAGCCACCATCCGGGTTGTCGGTACGGGCGCGGGGCAGCATAGGCGCAACCACGCGGCCGGGGTGATTTTCAGGCGATCCGTCAGTAGCCCGAAGGGACCGACGGCGAGCCGTTGGGCTCGGGCTCGTCGCTCACGGAGCGACGCAGTTCTTCGAAGAACGCCTCGTCGGCGACCCGTTGCTGCGACGGTTCAGGCCGGCGCAGCGCCTCGATGTCGACCGAAGGCCCGCCGGGCGCAGGCGACAACGCGGGGATGGCCTCGTCGAGCCGGCGCAGCGTGTCGGACAACATGGCCCGCAACCGCATGCGCTCGTTGTCGAGGTACTGCTCGAGCCCGGCGACCTCTCCCTGCAGGTGGTCGCGGGCGTTCTCCAGCCGGCCCACCTGGGCCCAGGCCTCGCGGGTGGCGTCGTCGATGGTGCGACGGGCGTGCTCGGCCGCTTCGGCCCGCACTGCCTGGGCCTGCGCCTCGGCGTCGGACACGATGCGCGCCGCCTGCTCACGCGCCTCCTGCACGGCGAGGTCGGCGGTGCGCTGGGCCAGCACCAACGTGCGGCGCATGGCGTCGTCGCCCTCGGTGGATTCCGAGGCCCGCTGTTCGGCGCGCACGGCGCGCTCGGTAGCTTGGCGCAGCCGCTCTTGGAGGATCTCGAGGCCCGCCGCCACCCGCTCGAGGAACTCGTCGACGTCGTCGGGGTTGTAGCCCCGCAACTTCTCGCGGAACTCGACCTCCCGCAGGGTCTTGGGCGAGACATCCATGCCGAAATGCTACGGGCGCGTCCTGCGCCCGCGGTGGATGGTCAGCGGCAGAGGGCGCTCTGCAGGATGCGCATGCCGAACAGCACGATGATCGGCGAGAGGTCGAAGCCCATGCCGCCCATGCCGATAGGAGGGATCATGCGGCGTACGGGGCCGAGCACGGGCTCGGTGACGGCGTAGAGGGCGCTGAAGATCGACGCCATGGGCGACCCCGGCGAGACAGGGAACCAGCTCATGATGATGCGCGCGAACAGCACGAGCAGGTAGAGGTCGAGTAGGCGACAGATGAGGAGCACGAAGGTCCGCTAGCTGCGGTAGAGGCCGCGCTCTTGGAGCCGCCGCTTCTCTTCGGCCGAGACCTCGACGTTCGACGGCGTCAGCAGGAACACGTCGCGGGCGACCTTGTCCATCGACCCGCCCAGCGCGTAGGTGGCGCCGCTGCAGAAGTCGACCATGCGGCGCGACAGGTCGCGGTCCGCGCCCTGCAGGTTCACGATCACCGGCTGGTTGGCCTTGAGCCGGTCGCCGATCTGCTGGGCATCGGGGAACTGGGACGGGGCCACGACGTGCACCTTGGCGCTCTGCACCGGCTGGATGGGCCGTACTACCGCAGGGCGCACGTTGCTCACGCCGTAGGACTCCTGCGGGGCCAGCGGCTGCTCACGCGGGAGGGTGCGGATCGAGCTCGACATCGGCTCGGGCTCGGCCGCGTACGCACGCGGCTGGGGCACCGGTTGGCGAGGGGCGCCGACGGGCTGCTGCTGCTCCTCGTACGGCTCGTAGTCCTCGTAGTCGTCGTCGACGAGGCCGAGATAGACCATCGCCCGGCGGGCCAGTCCTGCCATTCCTTGCCTCCTTGGGCGTCGAGCCTATCGTCGCAGGTCTAGGCGGTCAGGTCGTGGACCGAACAGCGCGGTGCCGATACGCACCATGGTGGAGCCTGCGGCCACGGCGACCTCCAGGTCGTCCGACATGCCGATCGAACGCTCCGGCAGGCCGAGGTCGTCGGCCAGCGACACCAGGCGCCGGAACAGCGGTGCCGGGTCGTGGCGAGGCCCCACGGCCATGAGCCCCCGCACGTCGAGGCCCACCGCCACCGCTTGGTCGACGAGCATCGGCGCGTCCTCCCACTCGCAGCCGTTGCGGCCGGGGTCCTCGGTCACATTGACCTGCACGAAGATCGATGCGCCCGGCCGGTGGGCGGCCAGCGCCCGCACCAGTTCGGGCCGGTCGACCGACTGCCACACGTCGACCACGGCCGCCAACGCCTTCACCTTGTTGCGCTGCACGTGGCCGAGCATGTGCCACCGCCCGCCCGGGTCTGCCTTGGCGTTGGCCGCCAGTTCCTGCGCGTAGTTCTCGCCCAGGTCGTCGAGGCCTGCGGCTCGCGCCGCGTCCGCCGCCTCGGCGCCGAAGCCCTTGGTGACAGCGACGATCTTGACCCGTTGCGGATCGCCGCCCGCCTGGGCGATGCGCTCGCGCACCCGGGCCAGGTTCTCGGCTACATCCATACGACCATCGCCTGTCGCTCCCCGTCGCCCCGGGCACGGTGCGAGTAGTGCTCGGCCGAGCACGCCGTGCAGACCCCTTCGTCGTGCACCAGCTCGACCCCCGCGGCGTCGAGCGCAGCACGCACTGCCGCGGGCACGTCGAGTGCAGGTCGCCCCTGGCGCGTCACGCCGTGCACCTCGGGAGGGAACCACTCGGCCACATCCTCGAACTCGTAGCACTCGGCGCGGATGCACGGCCCCAGCGCGGCGTCGATGCGGCCTGCCCCCAAACGGCGCATCTCCTCGACTGCTGCTTGCACGACGCCCGCAGCCAGCCCCCGCCATCCGGCGTGCACGGCGCCGATCACGCCGTCCGCGGCCAAGGCCACGGGCGCGCAGTCGGCGGTGAAGACGGCCAGCTTGGCGCCGGCCACCGCCGTCACCGCGGCGTCGGCTTCCTCTCCGTCGCAGGCGCCCGGTGCGTCGACGACCACCACCCGCGCACCGTGCACCTGGTGCAGGCGGGTGAGGGCAGGGTCGACGACGCTGCGCCTGTCGCCGTCGGCTCGACTGGTCCAGCGGACCTCGGCGGCCCCGAGCCGCACGGCCCTACTTCAGGAAGGAGGGGACGTCGAAGTCGTCGTCGCCACCGGCATCGAGGTCGTCGTCGTCACCGCCGGCGAAGACGTCCTTGCCCGCCAGGCCCAGGCCCGCCGACGTGCGCTCCTCGCGCCGGGGGCGGCCACCGGGCTCGTCGTCCCACCGCTCGAAGCCGGCGGCGATGACGGTGACCCGCACCTCGTCGCCCATGGCGTCGTCGATGACCGAGCCGAAGATGATGTTGGCGTCGGCATGGGCCACGCCGTGGATGATCTCGGCTGCCTCGTTGACCTCGAACAGGCCGAGGTCGCTGCCGCCTGCGATGTTGAGCAGGATGCCGCGGGCGCCTTCGATCGAGGCCTCCAGCAGCGGGCTGGTGATGGCGGCCCGGGCGGCGTTGACGGCCCGGCCTTCGCCCGACGCCGTGCCGATGCCCATGATCGCCGTGCCCGCATTGCTCATGATCATCTTCACGTCGGCGAAGTCGGTGTTGATGAGGCCGGGCGTGGTGATCAGGTCGGTGATGCCCTGCACGCCCTGCAGGAGGACCTCGTCGGCCATCTTGAAGGCGTTGACCATCGAGGTCTTGTCGTTCGACACGGTGAGCAACCGGTCGTTCGGGATGATGATGAGGGTGTCGACCTTCTCCTTGAGGCGCTGGATGCCCGCCTCGGCCTGCACGGCGCGGCGGCGGCCCTCGAAGGCGAACGGCCGGGTGACCACGCCGATGGTCAGCGCACCCAGGCTCTTGGCGATCTCGGCCACCACCGGCGCCCCGCCGGTGCCGGTGCCGCCGCCCTTGCCTGCGGTGATGAACACCATGTCGGCGCCCTTGAGCACCTCTTCGATCTCGTCGCGGTGTTCTTCGGCGGCTTGGCGCCCCACGTCGGGGTCGCTGCCTGCGCCGAGGCCGCGGGTGAGCTGGCGGCCGATGTCGAGCTTCACATCGGCGTCGCTCATCAGCAGAGCCTGGGCGTCGGTGTTGACGGCGATGAACTCGACCCCCTTGAGGCCCGCGTCGATCATCCGGTTCACCGCGTTGACACCGCCACCGCCGATGCCAACAACCTTGATCACGGCGATGTAGTTCTGGGCGCCGGCCATAGCGTCAGTCCTTCCCCGATGCCCCGAAAGGGTCGGAACGTGCGAAGGGCCGGGACTTTGCCCGGCCTCAACCTCAACTTCAGGGTGAGAGTTCTGTCAAGCTCTCGTATTGATTTAAACTTTAGCCCCATTGTCAACGTCTGGTCAAGACCGGTGCCGTCGGCACGCGGAGGTCGAGGACAGACAGTCGCCGCAGGTCCGCCTTGGTCAGCATGGTCGCCAAGGCTTCCATCTTGGCGGGCAGCTGGTCGGGCGGGCCGAGGCGCACCACGCCCGACGGCCACAGGTTGAGCTCGATGGTGTCGCCCTCGGCGGCCACCACCTCCCCCACCTTGTCGCGCACGGCGTCGGGCAGCGCGGCGGCCACCGCCAGCGGGGCGGCGGCCTCCTTCGCCAGCATTGTCCCCGGGGCGCCAGGCAGGCCGGCCTTGCTGATGGCCGGCAAACCCGGGGGCCGCTCGGGCACTACCTCCAGCACTCGGCCCTCTACGTCGGCCAGCGCCCACTGGCCGGCCTCGGTGCGCACGACGGCCCGCGCCACCCGTTCGGTGATTTCGAAGCGCACCGTGCCCGGCCACTGCTTCTCCGCCTTGGCCGTGGCGATCCACGGCAGGCGGCGGGCGGCGGCGGCCAACTGCTCGGTGTCGAGGTCGATGAGCAACGGGTGGCGGTCGAGGCCGGTAGCAGCCAACAACTCCTGGCGGGGCGTGTGCTCTATGCCGGTCGCGTCGACGTAGTCGACGTCGAGCAAGGGCGAGCGGGTGGCGCCCACCGCGCCTGCGGCCAAGGCGACCACGCCGAAGGCAGCAGCGAAGTTACGCAGGCGCTTGCGCCCCTCGGTGCGCAGCACCTCGATGCGGCGGCGCTTGATGCGGGGGTCGATGCCGACGCGCGGGCGCGCGGAGGTGGGCGACGCACTCACGGGCTCTCCTCGAACCCGACGAGGCGCAGTTCCGGCTCCAGCCGGACGCCCGTGTGCTCCTCCACTCGCCGCTGTACCTCCCGTACCAGCGCCAACACGTCGTCGGCAGAGCCGCCTTCGTCGGCCTGTATGAAGTTCGCATGCTTGGGCGACACATGGGCGGACCCTCGGCGAAACCCCTTCAAACCGGACACGTCGACCAAGCGCCCGGCCGAGTCGCCAGGCGGGTTGGTGAAGACCGAGCCTGCGTTCTGGCCGCCCGGCTGGTTCTCCCGCCGCCACCGCACGATCTCGGCGATCTGGGCCTCCGAGGCAGCGCGGTCACCGGGTTGTAGCGCCAGCGTGGCGGCGACCACGACCTGTGTCGCGGTGATCGACGAGCGCCGGTAGCCGTAGTCGAGGTCGTCGTGCGACACGATCCGGGCCTCGCCGGCGGCCAGGTCGAACACCTCGGCCGACCGCACGCACTCGCTCATGTCGGAGCCGTGGCCGCCTGCGTTCATGCGCACGGCACCACCGACCGACCCCGGCACGCCGACGGCCCACTCGAAGCCGGTGAGGGCCGCTGCCGCGGTGCGGCGGGCGAGCACGGGCAGGGCCACGGCGCCGCCCGCTCGCACGGTCGTGCCGTCGACGTCGACGTCGATCCCGGCGAACCCCTCCCCCAACACGACGGCCAGCCCGTCGAAGCCGCGGTCGGCCACCAGCAGGTTGGAGCCCTTGCCCACCACCAACACGGGCACGTCGAGCCCGGCGGCGGCGGCGAGGTCGTCGACGGACTCGGCCACCAGCAGCAGCGCGGCAGGGCCACCCACCCGGTAGGTGGTGAGGGGGCCGAGGGGCACGTCGCGACGCACCCGGTCGCCCAGCTTCCTGGCCACGGCGGCGAAGTCGGTCATGGGCGCAGCAGTTCGTCGGGCAGCGAGGTGAGGTCGCCCGCCCCGAGGGTCAGGCACACGTCGCCCGGTCGCAGGGTGCGGCGCAGGTAGGGCACCAGGTCGCTGCGGGTGGCGAGGTAGGCCATGCGGGTGTGGGGGTCGGCGTCGAGCACGGCGTTGGCGATCAACTTGCCCGACACCCCGGGCCGGGGAGCCTCGCCCGAGGCGTACACGTCGGTCACCACCACGAGGTCGGCGTCGACGAAAGCGCCGGCGAAGTCCTGCCACAGGGCTGCAGTGCGTGAGAACCGGTGGGGCTGGAACACCGCCACCACCCGGCGCCAGCCACCGTCGCGCGCCGCGGCCAAGGCGGCGCGGACCTCGGTGGGCAGGTGGGCGTAGTCGTCGACGAACGTCACGCCGTCGCGCTCGCCGCGGAACTGGAAGCGCCGAGCCACCCCGCCGTACCGGGCCAGCGCCCGGGCGGCGGCATCGAAGGTGACGCCGAGCTCCAACCCCATGGCCAGCGCCCCGCAGGCGTTGCGGGCGTTGTGCAGCCCCGGCACCGGCAGCGACACGTCGCCCAGCCGCTCGCCGCCGCGCTCGACGGCGAAGCGCACGCCGCTGCGAGCGGGCGCCACGTCGACCATCCGGTAGTCGGCGCCATCGGCCGTGCCGTAGGTAACCACGGAGTCGAACTGCGGCAGCAAGTCGTCGTCGGCGCACACCACCCGCGGCCCCGTGGCCTCGTCGACGAACCGTCGGAACGCGTCGACCAGCGCGTCGTAGCCGCCGTAGTAGTCGAGGTGGTCGGGCTCCACGTTGGTGACGAGCACCGCCTCGGCGCCGAGCTCCAAGAACGTGCCGTCGCTCTCGTCGGCCTCGACCACGAACCACTCGCCCTCGTCCCACACGGCGCCGGTGCCGATCTCGTTGACCTCGCCGCCGATGATGAACGAGGGGCGCACCCCGGCCTCGACCAGCACCAGGGCCAGCATCGACGAGGTGGTCGTCTTGCCGTGCGTGCCCGCTACCGCCACGGTGCGACGGACGGCGGCGACGGCGGCCAGCGCATCGGCGCGGCGCAGGACAGGAATGCCGCGGCGGTTGGCCTCCTCCACCTCGGGGTTGGTGGGGGGCACGGCGGTGGAGATCGTCAGGGCGTCGACCTCGCCCACGTGCTCGGCGGCATGGCCGATCGACACGGCCACGCCCAGCGAGCGCAAGCGTTCCAACCCGGCCGATTCCTTGAGGTCGCTGCCCGACACCGTGTGCCCCATGGCGGCGAGCACGGCGGCGATGGCACTCATTCCCGCACCGCCCACGCCGACGACGTGGACGCGCTGGGGCGTCGACAGGTCGATCACGCCGCCCCCTCCCCGTTCTGGTCCGTCG
>DATLNE010000003.1 GCA_035536915.1 Acidimicrobiales bacterium | reverse complement strand
TGCGTAGGAAACGCGCCGTTTTACGGCGCGTTTCCTACGCAACTTCAGGGGGCGGGGCGGCGGAGGGAGCGGATCAGTTGGTGGTGCGGCGTGAACAGCCGCCGCACGCTGAGCTCGCCCGCCACCAACGCAGCGAAGGCGTTGCCGCCGAGCAGTAGGTACATCACCACCAACTGCAACCGGATGGCGTCGAGCGGCGAGGCCCCCGCCAGGATCATGCCGGTCATGGCCCCGGGCAACGCCACCAGCCCGACGACCTTGGTGTTGTCGACGATCGGGAGCATGCCGCTGCGCAGGGCACTGCGCATCCACGGCAGGGCCGCCTCCCGCGCCGTGTGGCCCAGCGACAGCCGCGCCTCGACCTCGCGGCGCTGCGATGCCAGCCCGTCGCGCAGGCTCGTCATCACCAGCGACGAGGTGACCATGGCGTTCGACAGCACCATCGAGCCCAGGGGCACCACGGCTCGGGCGACGGCGGGCACCACGTCGAGCAAGGTGAGCAGTCCGAGGGTGGCGCCCACCGCGGTGCCGATGCTGACGGCGGCCACCACCCGGGCGCCGGGCACGCCCTTGGCCCGGTTGCCGGTGGTCCACGTGGCCGTGGCCACCATCACCGCCAAGGCCACGAGCGTGAGCCCGCCGTGGCCGTCGAAGATGAACTCGAGCACGTAGCCCACGGCCAGCAGTTGGGCGAACGAACGCACCGTTGCCACGGCGATGTCGCCCTCCAGCCCCACCCGGCGCAGGCGCGACACGACGAGGCCGACGGCCACCAGGAACAGCGACAGCGCCACCTCGGGAAAGCCGATGGCCGCCGACAGGTCGGTCACGGCCTTCCCACTTCCACGACATGGTCGGCCAGGTCGGTGGCATGTCGAGGGTCGTGGGTGACCATGACCACCGTGAGCCCGTCGTCGGCCAGCGAGCGCACCAGCCGTTCCACGCCCGCCTTCGACGCTGGGTCGAGGGCGGAGGTGGGCTCGTCGAGCAACAAGACCTCGGGCTTGCGGGCCAGTGACCGGGCCAGCGCCATGCGCTGGGCTTCGCCCACCGACAGCCGGTCGGCCTCCCGCCCGGCCAGGTCGGGGTCGAGGCCCACTCGGGCCAACAACGAAACGTCGCCCACGTTGTCGGCCACCGTCCCCGGGAACGTCACCGGCACCTGGCCCACCAGTTGCACTCGGCGTCGCAACGACAGCACGTCGTAGTCGCGCACGTCGCGTCCTTCGAACAACACGACGCCTTCGTCGGGGTCGTCGAGGCGGTTGAGCAGCCGCAGCAGGGTCGACTTGCCTGCCCCTGACGGCCCCACGACGGCGGTCAGCCCGTCGGCCGGGACCTGCGCGCCGAAGCCCCGGAGCAGGGGACCGCTGTCGCCTTCGACGACGATGTCGCGCACCTCGAAGCGGTCCATCGACCGCATCTTCTCAGCGTCAGTCGCCCAACCGGTAGACGAAGGTTTGATCGGTGCTCTGGACCTGGTCGGGACCGTCGTCGTAGGCGCCCGAATAACGCGCTGTGGTGAACGCCGAGGGCACGACGGCCGTGCCCCGGCCCACCGGGGGGTGGGCACCGGGATGGACCTCGGCGTGGGTGGCGACGGCCTGGTTGAGCACTCGGTACGGGGCGACGAAGCGCACGGTGTCACGGGCCACGTCGACGTCGCCGACGACGCCTTCGAAGTAGGTGCTGCCCGCGGTGTCGACGAGGCCCATGTCGGCGTGGTTGGACCAGAAGGCGGCGGCCACGGTGGTGCGGCCGGACGCCTCGCGGTACAGGCGGAACCGGAAGCTGTCCTTTTCCCGCCGCAGGCTCACCTCGTAGTCGTGCGACGTCGGACGTCCACGGGTGAACGACGACAAGGGGGAGGCGGCCAGGTCGGCCAGCCGCACCTCGACGGTGACCGCCTCGTCGTCGGCGGTGACGTCGAGGTGGACGATGTCGACGACGGGGTCGCTCTGCCAGCGGGCCGGTGCCGTCTCGATGAGCGCGTCGCCCGAGCTGTCGTGCAACACCGGGTGCGCGGTCGAGTACGTGGGCTTGGTCGGGAACTCGCCAGGATGCACCGGCGCACCGGGTTGGCTGGGGTCGACCCGCGCCGGGACCTGGCCGCCGGAGGGTCGATCGAGGGCGGCGGGGGTCGTGGTCGTGGTCGTCGCCTCCCCGGCGTCGGCCCCGACCTCGACCGAGGCAGCGTCTTCCGTGCGCCCCTCGGTGGCCAGGCCCGTCTGCGCCGTCGGCTGCGGCCACGCCGCCACCGCCGCCACCATGGCGCCCGCGGCAGCGAGCACCGGCAACGTCCGGCGCCGGCGCAATGCCTTCGTGCGGGCGTGCACCCGAGCACGCACCTCGGGTTCCGGGCTGGGCGACGGCCACGTGGCCGCGTCCCACAGGTCAGCAGGCAAGGGATACCTCCTCGACGGGCGACCCCATCAGCTCCCGCAATCGGACAAGCCCTCGTGAGCAGTGCTGCTTGACCGCGGAGCGGGAGATGTCGAGGTGCTCGGCCACCTGCACTTCGGTCATGTCGGCCAGGAAGCGCAGCACGAGCACCTCACGCTGGCGGCGGGGAAGCCTGCGCAGGGCCGCGGCCAGCAGCACGCGGTCGTCGGGGTCGGTGAGCCGCGCTGTCACCTGCGCGCTCTGCACAGGCGGGCGGCGCTTGCGCAGTACGTCGACGGCCACGTTGGCGGTGACTCGCAACACCCAGGCGCGCTGATAGGGCAGGCCCCGGACGCGCTGCCACGACGCCGCCGTGCGGGCCAACGCCTCGCACGCCACCTCCTCGGCTTCGTGGCGGTTGCCGAGCACGCGCAAGGCGACGCCGAACGCGGGGACGTAGAGGTCGCGGAAGAGCTCGTCGAAGTGTTCGTGCGCCACTGCGGGGTTAATCGCAGCGGGGCGGGCAAAAAGGTCACACGATCTCGGGAAAACGGCCGCGGGCTCCGCAGAGCCCGCCCACTATCCTCGCCGCGATGGCCGAGAGCATCACGATCACGCTTCCCGACGGTTCCCAGCGCGAGCTGCCGCCGGGCGCCACCGCGGCCGACCTGGCGGCGTCGATCGGTCGAGGGCTGGCCAAGGCGGCGGTGGCGGCCATGGTCGACGACCGGCAGGTCGACCTCGACGCCCCGCTGCACGACGGGGCGCAGGTGGCCATCGTGACGGCAAGCACGCCGGAAGGCCGTTACGTCCTGCGGCACTCGACGGCGCACGTGATGGCCCAAGCCGTCCTGCAACTGTGGCCCGGCGCCAAGTTCGCCATCGGACCGCCCATCGAGGACGGCTTCTACTACGACTTCGAGTTGCCGGGTGGTGCGTCGTTCACCGACGACGACCTGGTGCGCATCGAAGGACGCATGCGCGAGATCGTCAAGGAAGGCCAGCCGTTCATCCGCGAGGAGCACTCCCGCGACGAGGGCCTCCATCTCTTCGCCGACCAGCCCTACAAACGCGAGATCATCGAAGGCGTCGACGAGTCGGAAGGCGCCGAGGGTGGCGTCGTCAGCGCCTATCGCAACACCCCGCAGTTCGTCGACCTGTGCCGCGGCCCCCACGTGCCGTCGACCGACCGGCTGGGCGCCTTCAAGCTCATGCGGGTGGCGGGCGCCTACTGGCGGGGCGACGAGCGCAACCCGCAGCTCCAGCGCATCTACGGCACGGCCTGGGAGTCGAAGCAGGCGCTCGACGACCACCTGCACCGGCTGGCCGAAGCCGAGCGCCGCGACCACCGCAAGCTGGGCGCCGAGCTCGACCTGTTCTCGTTCCCCGACGAACTGGGCGGCGGCCTGGCCGTGTGGCACCCCAAGGGCGCCCGGGTGCGGCGGATCGTCGAGGACTACTCACGCGACGAACACGACGCCAACGGCTACGAGCTGGCCTTCACCCCCCACATCGCCAAGTCGCTGTTGTGGGAGATCAGCGGGCACCTCGACTTCTACGCGGACGGCATGTACCCGCCCATGGAGATGGAGGGGGCGACCTACTACCCGAAGCCCATGAACTGCCCGTTCCACCTGCTCATCTACCGGAGCAGGCAGCGCTCCTACCGTGAGCTGCCGCTGCGCATCTTCGAGCTGGGCACCGTCTACCGCTTCGAGCGCTCGGGCGTGCTCCACGGCCTGTTGCGGGCGCGGGGCTTCACCCAGGACGACAGCCACATCTTCTGCACGCCCGACCAACTCGGCGACGAGCTGCAGTCGTTGCTCGACTTCGTGGTGCGCCTCCTGCGCACGTTCGGCTTCACCGAGTTCGAAGCGGCCCTGGCCACCAAGCCCGCTGAGAAATCGGTGGGCGAGCAGGCGGAATGGGACCGGGCCACCGATGCCCTCGAAGCTGCCATTAAGGCGGTGGGCCTGCCGTACGAGGTCGACGAAGGCGGCGGCGCCTTCTACGGCCCCAAGATCGACGTGCACGTGCGCGACGCCATCGGCCGCAAGTGGCAGCTTTCCACCCTGCAGGTCGACTTCCAGGAACCCGGCCGCTTCGGCATCGAGTTCACCGGCGCCGACAACCAGCGCCACCAGCCGATCATGATCCACCGGGCCCTGTTCGGCTCGGTGGAGCGGTTCTTCGGCATCCTCGTCGAGCACTACGCAGGCGCCTTCCCGGTGTGGCTGGCACCCGAGCAAGTGCGGGTGCTGCCCGTGCGCGACGACCACGACCCCTACGCCATCGCCATCGCCGACCGGCTGCGGGCCGAGGGCTTCCGGGCCGAGGCCAGCGACGCGGCCGAGCCGCTGGGCAGCCGCATCCGGCGCTCGAAGCTGGAGAAGATCCCCTACGTGCTGGTGGTAGGCGACGACGACGTGGCCAACGGCACCGCCGGGGTGAACGACCGGGCGGGCAACGTCGAGCGCGGCGTCAAGGTCGACGACTTCGCCGCTCGCCTGCGGGCCGAGGTCGACGCCCGCGTGCCGTCGTGAGCCTGGAGCGGCTCTGGGCAGGGTGGCGCAGCGAGTACGTCGGCTCGGTCGCCACCGAGGACAGTGGCGACGACTGCGTGCTGTGCCGGGTGCTGGCCGACGGCAGCCAGGTGGTGTGGCGCGACGAACGCACAGCCGCCGTGCTCAACGCCTTCCCCTATACGAGCGGGCACCTGTTGGTGATGCCGGTCGAGCACGTGGCCGAGCCTGCCGAGGTCGACGGCGCATCGTTCTGGGAGACGGTCACCGAGGCCGTGGCCGCCTTGCGCCGCGCCTACCGGCCCGACGGGCTCAACGTGGGGGCCAACCTGGGGCGCTCGGCCGGTGCCGGCGTGCCGGGCCACTTCCACGTGCACGTGCTGCCGCGCTGGAACGGCGACACCAACTTCATGACCACGGTGGCCGAGGCCCGGGTGCTGCCTGAGTCGCTGCCGACGACGCTCGACAAGGTGCGCGCCGCGTGGACCGGCGCCTAGCGTCGGCGGCGATGGTCGACGACGACTACCGCGACGAACTGCCCGCCGACCTCGACGTCACCGGTTACGTCGGGCCCTACCAGTTCCCCGACAACAACCGCCGCCGCATCCCCGGTGTGCTCTACCTCGTGGTCGCCGCGGCCTGCCTCGCCCTGTGGCTGACGGCGGGCGACGACGCCGTGCTGGTCAACGACGGGTTCCTGTGGGTGGGCGTGGCCTTGGCGGCCATCGGTGCCTACAACCTCACAGCGGGTTGGACGCTCAAGGTGCGAGAGACCGACGCCTTGGCCAAGGCGGCCACCGCCGTCGGGTTCCCGGTGGGTCATGCCTCGGCGCAACTCGGCTGGCGCGGCCTGCGCAGCCGCCCCACGTGGCGCATCCTGCTGTACTCGGCCGACGAGCCGCCCACCAAGCGAGGCCTCGTCCTGGTCGACGGCATCGACGGCGAGGTCGTGGGACACTTTGTCGAAGACAACCCGGAGGACTGGTCCGAGTACCAGTAAGAGAGGGAGGGACCATGAGCACCGACGACAGCACGGAGCGCGACGAGCTCGACGTGGAGCCCGAAGAGCTCAAGGACCTCGACCCGGTTGACGGTGGCGACGACGTCAAGGGCGGCGGGGGCAACACCTCCGGACGCTGCATGTGACATGACCGGCGACGACACCCCCGCAGAGGACGAAGCCCTCGAAGTCGACCCCGAGGAGATCAAGGATCTCGACGCCGCCGAGGAGGGCGACGACGTGAAGGGCGGCTTCCGCTCGATGGGCTGCCAGCTCTGACATGAGCGACGACGACCTCCCGGTCGAGGACGAAGCCCTCGAAGTCGACCCCGAGGAGATCAAGGATCTCGACGCCGCCGAGGAGGGCGACGACGTGAAGGGCGGCTTCCGCTCAGCGGGGTGCTACTTCTAGCCCGTCACCAATCCAGATCGTCCGTGGGCGCCGTAGGTGAGGCGTGCGCATGGACATCGAGGCCTACAAGCAGCGGACCGGCCGTCTCGACCTCGACGGCATCGACTTCGACGCCTTCCGCACGCAACCGCTCGACGAAGACGTGCTGCGCTGCCTGCGTTACATGCACGACGTGGAGTCGCACACCGTCTGCTACCTCCGCGACCTCCTGGCCACCCGGGCGCACCGCGACCCGGAGATGACCACGTTCCTCACGTTGTGGAACTTCGAGGAGCTGTGGCACGGCGAAGCGTTGGGCATGGTGCTGGCCGCCTCGGGCGAACCCTCGGGCGCCGAGCGCATCGGCCCCATGCGGCAGCGCCCGTTGTGGCGTGACCAACTGGCGTTGGCCGCCCACGGCTTCGGCTCCATGGTGGTGGGCGAGTCGTTCCTGGCCGTCCACATGACGTGGGGCGCGGTCAACGAGTGGACCACCCAAGCGGGCTACAGCCGAGTGGCAGCCCGGGCGGGCCACCCCGTGCTCAGCGAACTGCTGCGGCGCATCATGCGCCAAGAGGGCCGCCACATCGACTTCTACGCGGCGGAAGCGCACCGCCGCCTCGACGGCGACCGCAGGGCCCAGCGCCTCACCCGGGCCGCTCTGAAGCGGATGTGGGGACCGGTCGGCTCCGGAGTGATGCCTGCCGCCGAGGTCGACTTTCTCGTGCGCTACCTGTTCGGCGACGCCGACGGCCTGCAGGTGGCCCGGCGCATCGACCGGCGCATCGACGCCCTGCCGGGGCAGGCGGGCCTGCACCTCGTCGAGCGCGCCGTGGCGGGGGCGACGACAATTGCCCCATGCTCCGCAGACGACGACAGCCCGAGGGCGAGCAGTGGGCCCTGGCCACCGGCGAGTACGAGGGCCGGCCGATCATCACCCGCTTCGACCACGGGCTTCGCAAGCAGGCCGGCCGGAGCCGTCCCATCCGTGTCGGCGTCGCCGTCGAGGTGACAGCCCCCGACGAACGGGGCTTTCCGGCGGCGCCCGACGAAGGCGATCGGCTGGAGGCATTGGAGGAGCGGATCATCGAGATGGCAGCCGAGCATGCCGTGCTCGTGGGCGTCATCACCACCAACGGCACACGCGAATGGGTGCTCTACACCGACGCAGGCGAGTGGATCGAGCCCTTCCACCACGCCCTCGACGACGCCACGCCTGGCTACGACGTGCAGGTGTTCGCCGAGCACGACCCGGAGTGGAGCGTCTACACGGCGTTCGTCTGAGCCAACGCAGCGACCAAAGCCTCGACATCGCTGTCGTCGTTGTAGGTGTGGAACGAAGCTCGCAACAGTGGCCCCTCCATGTCGCGCGGCGCTCGGCTGGAGGGGATGAGCGACACCACGACCCCCGCCGCACGCAACTCGCGCCGGACGTCGGCGGGCTCGCGCCCCGGCACCGTGAAGGTGACGATGCCGGTGGGGGAGTCGAGGGGCTCGTGCACCTCGGCCACCTCGGCGATGCGAGCTCGCGCCCGTCGTCCCAGGGCGGAAATCTCGCCTGTCACGTACTCGACGCCGGCGGCGTGTAACTCCGCTACCGCGTTGGCCAGCCCGACCTGCCCGGCGTAGGTCGCTTCGTACTTGGCGAAGCGGGCGGCGCCGGGGGCGAAACCCGTCTCCCACGAGGCCGAGTCGAGGTCGGGGAAGCGGGGCGCCAGCCGATCGGCCCACTCGTCGGAGACGGCCACGAGGCCCACCCCTCGCGGCCCCCGCAACCACTTGCGCGACGTGCCCACCCAGGCCACGGCGCGCAGGCCGTGCACGGCGACATGGCCTGCGGCCTGGGCCACGTCGAGCACGACGGGAACGTCGCTCTGCACCGACTGCAGCACCCCGCGATGGCTCGGCACCGGCGAAGCCACCATCAGGTCGCAGTCGCCTGCTTGATCGACGGTGTCGACCTCGACCACAACCAGTTCGCCACGGGCGGCGGCGGCCTCCAGGTTCATGCGCGTCGAGCCGTACTCGGAGCGGAGCACCCCCACTCGGGCGCCGGGGCGGAAGGGGAAGGCGTCGAGCACCGAGGCCATGCCGCGCGTGGCGTTCTCGATCAACGCCACCTGGTCGCCGCGTAGGCCGAGCAGCGCCCCCAGCCCGTCCCGCAACCCGGCCACGACATCGGCCACTTCGGCCGCCGCCACCGAGGGGCCGACGGCGGCCTCCCGACGCAGGTGGGCGACCTGGGCGTCGAGGGTGGCCTGGGAGACGAGCGCCGCCGAAGCCGCCTCCAGGTGGATCACCTCGGGCGAGGCGAGGCCGTCGAGCTTCACGGCACGAACGACAGCGACAAGGCGAAATCGCCAGCGGCGTCGGTCCACCAGTTGCGCAGTTCGAGCCCCGCGTCGCCCAGTTCCTCGGCGACCCGCTCGCGCCGGAACTTGGTGCTGATCTCGGTGTGGAGGTCTTCGCCCGTCTCGAACGCCACATCCATGTCGAGGGCGGCCAGGCGCGCCGATTGCGCCGTCTGCGAACGCAGGCGCATCTCCACCCATTCGTTGTCGCCGTCCCAGCGGGCCACGTGGTCGAAGCGCTCGGGCAAGAAGTCGCCGTCGAGCTCGCGGTTGAGCACGTGCAGCACGTTGCGGTTGAACTCGGCGGTCACGCCTGCGCTGTCGTCGTAGGCGGCCACCAAGCGGGCCTCGTCCTTGGCCAGGTCGGTGCCCAACAGGAAGGCGTCGCCCGGCGCCATCGTGGTCAGCACGTCGGCGAGGAAGCGCTTCCGTTCAGTGGGTCGCAGGTTGCCGATGGTGCCGCCCAGGAACGCCACCAGCTTGCGGCCGCCCGCGGGGACGCACCCGAGGTGGCGCTCGAAGTCGCCCACCACGCCGTGCACGGAGACGCCCGGGTGGTCGGCCTCGATCGACTGGCCCGCTTCGCGCAAGGTGGCCTCGCTCACATCGAAGGGCACGTAACAACGGGCCTGCATGGCGTCGAGCAGCACGCGGGTCTTGGTGGAGGTGCCCGAGCCGAGCTCCACCAAGGTGTCGGCCCCCGCCGCGGCGGCGATGTCGCTCGCATGCACGGCGAGGATCTCTTGTTCGCACCGGGTGGGGTAGTACTCGGGGAGGCGGGTGATGTCGTCGAAGAGTCGCGATCCGCGCTCGTCGTAGAACCACTTGGGGGGCAGCCACTTGGGCGACGCCGTGAGCCCCCGCTGCACGTCCGCCCGCAACGCTTCGGCCATGTCGGTGGGGCCGAGGTGGACGTCGACTGTCATCGAGGACGGACGGAGAAGGCGCCCACTGCGGCCTCGACGATCGAGTTGTCGGGCACCGCCTCCCAGCCGGGTTCGTCGTCGAAGGGCTCCGACGCCACGATCACGCTGTCGTCGGTGCGGCGTGCGAACAGCGAGTTGCCGTAGGCGCTGGCCACGATCTGCCCGCCGTCGGTGATCAAGAGGTTGATGCGCGCCGTCGTCAGCCGGGTGACGGCGTCGATGACGTCGTCAAAGGCGTCGGCCAACGAGGCGCCCTTGTCGAGCAGGTCGAGCGTCATGGCGAAGAGGACTTCGGAGTCGGTGACGCCCTGAATTGTCGAGAGGAACTCGTCGCGCACCATGCGTCGCAGGGCCACGCCCACGCCCTCGAGGAAGTGGTCGACGGTGCCGTTGAGCGAGAACAGCCACTGGTCGTGCACGAAGGGGGCGTTGCCGCTCTCCTCCACGGGCAGGCCTTCGCTGGCGGCGCGTACGGCGGCCAGCACCGCCTCCGATGTGACGACGCCGGCGATGGAGGTGAACGAGCGGTCGGCCCACATCGGTGTGGGGGTGCGGAAGCGGGCGGGCTCACGACGGTGCTCGAAGGCGTACCAGCCCACGCCGAAGCCGTCGCCGTTGAAGCGGCCGTGCGACTGGTGGCGGGGTTCGAAGCTCTGGCGCCGCAACGACCACGGTTGGCTGATGACGAGGGCGTCGAGGGTGACGGGGGGTCCGAGGTAAGCGAGGTGGCGGCACATGGTCAGGCGTCCTGGGCGCAGCGAAAACCGGCGAAGACCTGGCGGCGGATGGGGTAGTCCCAGTTGCGAAAGGTGGTGCGCGCCGCGCTGGCATGGGTGGCCCACGACCCGCCCCGCAGCACCTTGTACTCAGGCCCGTAGAAGACCTCGGAGTACTCGCGGTAGGGGTAGGCGCGGAAGCCCGGGTAGGGGGCGAAGTCGGAGGCGGTCCACTCCCACACGTCGCCGACCATAGCCAGGCACCCGTAGGCGCTTTGACCAGCGGGGTAGGCGCCGACCGGCGCGGGGCCGAAGTGGCGCTGGCCCAGGTTGGCGTGGTCGGCGGTGGGGGCCTCGTCGCCCCACGGGTAGCGGCGCTTGGTGCCGGTGGCCGGGTCCCACGACGCCGCCTTCTCCCACTCGGCCTCCGTGAGCAGGCGCTTGCCGGTCCACCGTGCAAAGGCGTCGGCTTCGTACCAGCACACGTGTTGCACGGGCTGCTCCGGAGGCAGCGCCTCGGCGATGCCGAAACGAAGGCGCCCGCCTGCACCGTCCCAGAACTGCGGCATGGCCAGTCCCGCCTCCTGGCGCCACGCCCAGCCCGCGTCGCTCCACCAGCGGGGCTCGTCGTAGCCGCTGTCGGCCACGAACGCCGCATAGGCAGCGTTGGTGACCGGCGTCGTGTCGATGCGGAACGACGGCACGTCGACCTCGACGGAGGGCCGCTCGTTGTCGTAGGCCCACGCCCGGTCGTCGCTGCCCATGGGGAACGGGCCGCCCTCGACGAGCACGTCGTCGGGCCACGTGCGCGGCGGCGCGGCCGGCGGCGGCGGGGCCAACGGGCGGTACCCCTCGCCCGCCATGAGCTGGAGGGTGGCCAGCATCGTCTCGTCGTGCTGGTGCTCGTGCTGCACGACCATGGCGTAGAGGAAGCCGCCGTCGTCGAGCGGGGCATCGGCGAGCGCGTCGAGCACCCGTCCACGCACCTCGGCCAGGTAGCGACGGGCGGCGGCGGGGTTGAGCAGCGGCAGCGACGGGCGGTCGCGGCGCGGGTGGCGGAAGGCGTCGTAGACGTCGTCGTAGCGGGCGCCCACCCGCGACGGCAGCAACCACTGGTCCTCGTAGTTGCCGATGTGGGCCAGGTCCCATGCCAAGGGCGACATGAGTGGCGAGTGCTGGGCCACCAAGGCGGCCTCGGTCAGCGGGTCGAGCAGGTCGAGCGAGCGGCGACGAGCTTCGTGGAGGGCGTCGGCCAGCGTGTCGTGCAACGACATTCAGCCCACCCGCGCCAGTTCGTCGTCGGCCGGGCAGCGGCCTCGGGCCACGTAGCGCTCGACGAACTCCTCGGTGGCCGCCACTGTCGCCGCGTCGGCCCCCACGCGGGGGAGGGCGTCGAGGGCGGCGGCGAAGCAGGCCTGGGCCGCGGCGGCCAGACCCGGGTGCGACAAGGCCTGCTCGCCTGCCGCCCGCCACCACTCCGATCCCCGTTCGGCGGCGGCCCAGGCCACGGCGGCGGCGTCGTCGTCTTCGACCAAGGCAGTGGTGACGGCGGACGCCACCTGCCACCACGGGTCGGGCAGGGCGTCGAGCACGCGCAGTTCCAGCCAGCCTCGCGCCCGCACCGGCGGGAACAAGGTGGTGAGGTGGAAAGCGAGGTCGTCGCTGTCCGGCCACCCGAGCTCATGGCCGTGCTCGATCCACTGGCGGAAGGTGAGCGGCGTGGTGACGGCGAGGTAGGGCTCCGTTCGAATGATCATCACGCGGGCGTCGAGCACGTAGTCGGGCCAGTCGCCCCGGCACGGAGCGGTGCGGGTGGGGTCGATGTCCCACCACGTGGCCAGGCGGGCCGAGCGGGTGCCGTCGGCCCGCGGCGAGTTGGCGAAGGCGGCGCCGAGCACCGGGCTGATGCGGTGTACGAGGTCCCACCGCTCGGGCGGGCCGAGGTCGAGGTTCACCTGCAACGAGGCGGTGCTGCACATCATGAGCCGGCCGGCAGGACCGTCGGCGTCGAAGAACGCTTGCATGGCGTCGTATCGAGGCGAGTGCACCACTCGCCGCGGCGGACGGTGGTCGAGGCCGCGAGCTGTCACGTCGACGTGGGCCCGCAGCACGGCCAGGTCCGCCGACATGGCGGTCACCGCGGCGCCCACGCCTGCACACGGCGGGCCGCTCAGTTCGACCTGGCCACCGGGCTCGAAGGTGACCCGACTGCCGCCCGGGAACGTCATCGCCGCCAGCGCTTCACGATCGGGCGAGCCCGAGACCAGCAGCTCCAACTCAAGTCCGACGCGACCGTCGCCCGTTGCCGTCAGGCAGCGCTCGACGATCCAGTCGCGAGCACTGGCGACGGTGAGGCGCGATCTCGGCCCAGGCACGCTTCGACCGTAGTTTGCCTGCCTGGGCTCTGGGGCAACGTCGCTGGCCCATGGATGCCATCGCTGCCGACGCCCTGGGCCGGCGCAGCTGCGCCCCGGCTAAGCAGAGGCGGGCTCCAAGACGCTTTCGGTCGAGCACGTGCCGGCCAACGGCATGCTGCGGGGCTAAGGAGTTGCGCGGATAGGTCACCCGCCGCACGCCGTAGGTCGTTCTCGACGGCCTGCGGCCGCCGAGACAGGCGCTGTGCTCACTGGTCGCCTCGCCTATCGGCTCGGCTCCTAAACGCGGTTTTTGTGCAGTCCGGCATATGGGAAGGACCGGGACATGGAGAGTGCCGGAACTACCCCGCACGTTGCCGTCAGCGCCCCCGATCTCGTTGAAGTTGTGCAGGACCCGGGGCCGTACGCCACGGTGTACCTGACGACCGAGGCCGGGATCGACAACGCCGCCCAGCGCAACGAGCGACGTTGGCGCCAAGTGCGCGACGAGCTGGCTGGCCAAGGTGCGCCCGAGAGCCTGCTCGAACAGATTGACGGGCTGGTGCCCGACGCGCACCGCGAGGGCCAGTCGCTGGCCGTGGTGGGCACCGAGCAGGGCGTGCTCCATGTTGAGCACCATCCCGAGGTGCTCAAGCACGACAACGGGCGCTGGGCGGCCCTGCCCTCGCTGGTGCCGCTGTTGGAGTGGCGGCAGATGTCGCCGCCGCACGTGGCCGTGCTGGCCGACCGCAGCGGCGCCGACATCATCGGCTTCCGGCGAGAGTTGCCCGACCTCTATCGGGAGGCCGGGACGGGCAACAAGGACGCCGTGCACAAGGTGCAAGCCGGCGGCTGGTCGCAGCGCCGTTACCACGAGCGGGCCGAGAACACCTGGGAGGAGAACGCCGAGGCCGCCGCGGCCGAGGTCACCAAGCTGGTCGAGCGCATCGGCGCCCGGCTGGTGGTGGCGGCGGGCGACACACGAGCGCTCACGGTGCTGCGTGAGGCGCTGCCGCGCGAGGTGCTCGACATGCTCGTGGAGGTCGACGGCGGGCGCGGCGCAGATGGGTCCGACGAGGAGTTCTCGGTCGGGGTGGCTCGTGCGGTGGCCACCGCAGTGGCGAGCGACACGGTGGCCATCGTGGAGAAGTTCCGCGAGGAGCTGGGCCAAGGCGACCGGGCGTGCGACGGGCCGGCGCGCACCATCGAGGCGCTGCGCCAGGGCCAGGTCGAGGTCCTGTTGATCAACGACGACCTGGAGTCCGACCGCACCGCCTGGTTCGGCGACGGCCCCACCATGCTCGGCTTGTCGGCCGACGACGTGCGCGGCCTGGGCGCCGAGCACGTGCAGGAGGCGCGGCTGCACGACGTGCTCGTGCGGGCTGCGCTCGGAACCAGTGCCGGCATCAGGGTGGTGCCGCACGGCGCAGGCCCCGCCGACGGCATCGGCGCCGTCCTCCGCTGGTCTTGACGCCGCGCACGCCGAGCGCCTTCAAGGCGATCGTTGTGGCCTGGCCGCTGTTCGTGGCGTGGATCGTGGAGCGCTACTTCACATTCACGGACCAGGGGGGCTCTGCGCTGGCCCTGGCCCTGGCCCTGGCCGTGGGGCCCGGGTTGGCGCTGTCGGGTTACGTCTTGCTCCGCCCTCGTCGCCACCTCGTGGTCGCCCGGGTCGTGAGCATCGTCGGGTCGGTGCCGGCCGCGGTGTACGCAACCCTGGAGACAACAACGTATGACTGCCGGATCGACGCCTTGTGCGGGACCTCCTACGGTTTCGTGCCGCTGTCGGAGTGGTTCTTGTACGGAGTGGTCGTGGCCCTGTACACGAGCGGCAGAATTGAGCGATGTGGAGGATCGAGGCTGCTGAGGCGGAAGCCGACCAAGCCCGTGCCGCCGGAGGACTGACGGCGGCAGGCCTGGTTGCCGGCGACCGCGTCGCCTTCGCCCTCAACGCCTCGCCGCGTTACCTCAACGCCATCCTCGGTGCCCTGCGCATCGGGGTGGTGCCGGTGCTGCTCAACTCGGCCCTGTTGCCTACCGAGCGGCAACTGGTGGTCGACGACGCCGAGCCGTCGTTGGTGGTCGACGACGAGGGTGCACTGGCCGCCCTCTACGAGGCCGCACCGGTCCCCTTGGCCGACGTGCCGTTGACGAGGCCCATGCACTACACGTCGGGCACGTCGGGCCGCCCCAAGGGCGTGTGGGCGGGCGTGCTCGACGAGGACGATGCCGCCGCCATGTTCCGTGACGAGGCCGACGTGTGGGGCTTCAGCGCCGACGACGTGCACCTGGTGTGCTCGCCGTTGCACCACTCGGCGTCGGTTCGCTTCGCCACCTCGGCGTTGCTGCGGGGCGGCTCGGTCGTGCTGCTCGAGCGCTTCGACGCCGACCAGGCCCGCCGAGCGCTGGCCGACGAGGGCGTGACGACCACGTTCATGGTGCCCGTCCACCTGCACCGGCTGGGCCGGGACGTCAGCGCGCCGACGCTGCGCCTGCTGGCGCACGCGGGCGCCCCCTGCCCGGCGCCGCTGAAGCGCCGGGCCATCGACATGTTCCCGGTCGGCACCGTCTGGGAGTTCTATGGCGCCACCGAGGGCCAGTTCACCTACTGCTCGTCGGCGGAATGGGAGGAGCGCCCCGGCACCGTGGGGCGGGCCCGCCCGCGCCGGCGGTTGGAAGTGGACGACGACGGCGTGATCTGGTGCCATGCGCCGCCTTACGCGCGCTTCGAGTACTGGCGAGACCCGGAACGCACGGCGGCGGCGTGGCGGGGCGACGCCTTCACCGTGGGCGACCTCGGCAGGCTCGACGACGACGGCTACCTGTTCTTCGACGGCCGCCGCGACGACCTGGTGATCACCGGCGGGGTGAACGTCTACCCGGCCGAGGTGGAGGCCGCCATCGCCACGCTGCCCGGCGTCGAACAGGTGGCGGTGTTCGGTGTGGAAGACGAGCAGTGGGGCCACCGGGTGTGTGCCGCCGTGGTGGGCGACGTGCGCCTCCACGAGGTCATGGCCCATGCCCGCGCCCACCTGGCGGGCTACAAGTGCCCCAAGGACGTGTACGTGGTGGATTCGTTGCCCGTGACGAGCACCGGCAAGGTGCGCCGCACCGCCATTGCCGAGGCACTCGGCATCGCCTGATTTCGGACGACGCGGCATCAACGGGACGAATAGGTCTAGGGTCCCGACCTTCATCCTGACTACCGCTTGGGGGGAACCATGCGAAAAGTCGTCCTGCTCATCGCAGCCTTGTTGGCCGCTTGTCTCGTAGCCGTTGTACCGACGCCGCCTCCTGCCGCAGCCCATACGGCGAATTACCCGATCGTCCTCATCCCCGGCTGGCACGGGGCAGCATCGACCTTCAACGAGATGATCCCCAAGCTCCAGGCCCAGGGATTGACGGTCCTCGACTTCGACAGCGCCACCCCCGGCACCCAGGCCCTCGGCTACGCGCCGACCGCTGCGGGCCAGCACATCTCCTACGTCGCTGGCAAGGTCGTGGAAGAGAAGATCCAAGCGGCACTCGCCGCCAACGGCTACGCCGCCACGCAGAACATCGACATCGTGGCCCACTCCATGGGCGGCCTCGTCTCCCGGTTCCTCATCGAGCAACCCGGTGCCGACGTCGACTACTGGTCCACCACCTCCGGTTGGTACGGCGACGGCGTGGCCGACGTGCGCACCGACTGGGCGTCGCGGGTCGACGACCTCATCATGTTGGGCACCCCCAACCACGGCACCTGGGAGGGCTGGGTCCCCGGCACGCTCGGCGGCTTCGGCAACTGGAACGCCACCGGCGGCGACATGGCCCCCAACTCCAAGTTCCTCACCCGCATGGGCTATGCCGAGAAGGCGGGTGAGTACTACAAGACCATCGGCGGCGACCCCTGGTACCTCCAGTGGCTGCAGTACGACTACAACGGCGACGGCGTGCAGAACGGCTTCGACGGGGTCGTCCCCGCCGAGTCGCCGTTCCTCACCGGCTCCGACCAGACACTGGTGGACTTCCACCACGGCGAGCTCGTCACCGCCGACCAGCCCCTCGACCTCGTCATCGGCCACCTGGGCTACACGTCGAGCCAGACCGGCATCGGCCAGGCCAACCTGGCCGGATCGGCCAGCGTGAAGCTCGAACTGGCCAACATCGTGCAGGACCACGACGGCGGCACCACCGACGAGTTCCGCTTCGACGTGTACGCCGACACCAACGGCAACAACGACGGCTACACGTTCCTCAACACCATCAACTACGACCGGGATGCGCCGTTCTCACAGAACTGGGGCAACAGCGGGCCGTCGTCGGTGAGCGTCAACCTGCCCGGCACCAGCCCCCGCATGGACATCAAGCTCGAGGTGTGGGAGTCCGATCCGTTCGGCGCCCGTGAGTACGTCAGCACCGTCTACTTCACCGACCTCATGCTGAGCGACGACCTCGACGGCATGGACTACTACACGAAGACGGCAGCCGACTCCAAGGGTGGCACCAACACCTTCCGCCTGTCGCTCAACGGCGCCACCAGCCGGGTGGGCGAGACGAGGATGGTGACCTTCGGCTTCGACAAGGCGCTCATCCAGAGCACGCTGGAGCCCTGCTGCAACGCCGAAGCGCAGTTCACCCTGCATGCGGGTCGCGACGGCTACGCGGGGACGTTCTACCGGGGCTCGCCGGAGGACGGTTCGCACTATTCCCGCTCCGGCAACACCTACGCCAACATCGGTACAGACGCCAAGACAAACGGCGTGGTGGAATCCGAGGTGGTGTGGCGGGGCCGCATGCTGAAAAGCGCCACGTGGCGCTTCGACGCCGAGTACTTCGACGACGACGGCGGTTGGTCGTCGCGTGACTCGGGTGGCATGTACTACGCCACCGGCAACGTCGGCTCCATGGCTTCGGGCCGCACCAACTGGACCGGTACTGCGCAATCGGCGTGGGACATCTGGTTCTACACCGTGGCAGAGGCGTAACCCTTCACGACGTCGAAGACCAGTGGTACGGCTCGAGATGAGGGCCGTACCACTGGCGCGACGCACGCCGATGGCGCACCATTGAAAAAAAGCAAGAAAAAACCGACACGAATCTCGCTCTCCGACGTAATTACTTCCGGAGGCGCCTACCAGCGTTTTCCGGCTACGGGGGGAGTTGCCGATGTTCGAGCTCTCCGGTGTGGTGCAGTGAGCAACACAACAGGGGGGCCGGCTGCAACGTCTGAACAGGACGTCGTAGGTGACCCGGGGGTAATCGCAATCTTTCGTCGCAACACTCCGCTGCATCGCGCAGTCCCTTGTCGATGCATCCGTCGTCGTCGTCCGACGTCGACGTTTCCGACCCCCTCGCGGGGGTCGTTGCGACCAAGGAGAAATCAGTGAAGATTCGTAAGCTTCGTCTGCTCGCAGTACCGGTGGCGGCCGCCGTCATGATGTTGAGCGGCATGTCGCCCGCCGACGCTGCCGGCAGCGGCGCTGTCACAGGCACCGTCAACAGCAGCCCCGGCGTGCCCTTGGCGCCTCTGGTCACGACCACAAGCAACGTGTCGTTCTCGTCGACCGCCATCCTAGGCACCATCGAGGTGGGCGTCTGTGTGTACGCCGGCACGATCAATGTGACCGCCAGCGCGACAGCCACCGACACCAACGCCTATGGCAGTGGTCCTATCACCGCCCTGAACGGCAGCGGCACCACGGGGCCCGTCAGCATCACAGTCGCCCTCGCTGCGCCGACGCTGGTCGTCGCCACACTTCCCACAGTCGGCAACGTTGGCGAGAACACATTCGTCCGCGTTGGCACGCACGTGGGTGTGGTGCTCGGGCTGCGGGTGACAATCACCGGCCCCACGGGATCCTGCACCGCCCGTGTGACAGCAGTCGTCGAGGCCGAGTTCATCCCCACGACCACAAATGGGACGCACATCACCGGCGCCCTGTTCGTGGGTTCCTTTAGCACCGCGCCGTAACCACTGACTGAGGAGAAACATGGCGGTTGACGACCCGGGCTCTGGTCCGGCGCAAAGAGTCCTACCGCCTGCCCCCCGGGAGCGTTCGCTCTCGGGGGGCCTCCTCGCGTCCCGGCGTCGGGTGATGACGTACATCGTGCTGTTTGCCCTTGTTGTCTTCGGCCAGTCCTGGCAATCAGCACCTGCTGCCACCGGAGGGGTCGTCACCGTGGCAACAGTCTCTGCCGGCCCGTCGTCCGCGTTGTTTGTCGATGCTCCGGCGGGCATCGTGTACGACGTCGATCCGCTCCTCGGCGTCGACGGCTTTCGCGGCCGTCGGGTCAACGGCAAGCAGACATTCGACGGCAGCCCGGGGGTCCGTTTTCTGGACGCTGACACGCTGCAACCGTTGCCGGGCGACGACCTGGCCCTTCCGATCGCACCGACGGGTTCGCCCCTCGTCGGCCAAGTCGATGAAGTGAACCGGCTTCTCTTTCTGGCCGCCACCTCGATAGACGGTCCGTCGATCGAGATCGTGGATGCCCGAAAGCGGGCCCACGTCGGGTCGATCAAGTCGTTCGCACCCGTCGGACACGAGGTCGTGAGCCTTGCAGTCACGCCGGAGAACCGCTTGTTCGTGATCGCAGGGGTAAGCGGCGAGCGAAGGCGGTTGCCGGTCATCGCCGAACTCGACCCCATGGCCGTGGTGAGGGGAACGGGCGTCGGCGTCGTCGGCCGTTACAACCTCACGCAACCGTGCGACGGCATCGCCGCGGGCGATGCCTTCGGGGCGTCCCGCACTGCTGCGTATGTGTCGTGCAACGGCCTCGACACGTCGAACTTGCACCGCCCGGCTTCGTTTCAGGGCGTCTACACGATCTCCCTGGTCGACGGGCACCTGCCGCCGCAGAGCGAGCAGGCCCGCTTCTTCGCAGTTCCGGGGGGCTTCCAGTTCGGATGGGGGCTCTTCGACGCGGTGAGCGAGCGGGTCATCCTCATGACCCGAGACTTCGGCCCTAGGGGTGCCTTCGTCTTCGACGGAAAGCACCAGGCGATGGTCGGCCTCATCGGCCAACTGGGCAACCTCTCGGGCGGCTGCGTCGACGTCAAGACCGGTCGCTTCTACGGCTACACGACCAGCCACGGATCGAACCAGAACATGGGCCTGCTCATCGGCGAAGCACGCGCCACCCCGTCGCCGCAGGGGTACGGCTTCCCCGAGTACGCCCGAGACAGTGTCTCGGGACGGGTCTCGTGCGACCCGGTTCGTCGCCATGTGTTCCTGAAGAAGTCGGGGACCAAGGGGTATTCGTACGACGTCGTCCGCGACGACATCCCGGTGTACATCCCCCCGTCGCCTCCACCCGACCCCGACACATACACCAGCGACACGCCAGCCGACGCGCGCGGTGCAGAAGTGAACTACCAGGCCCTCGGCCGTGCTTTCGGCGCGCGGGTGACCCTCGTAGGCGGGTACTCGAACCTCGCGCTCAACTATGTCAACATCGAGCTCGTCGACACAGCCATGACGACGGTGCCTCCGGCGTGCCCTCCCGACGACGCCGGCTTGAGTTGCAGCAGCATCAAGTCGAACGTCTCCCCGAGTTCGCGCGACTTCGTCTTCGGTGCTGTGGGGGATCCCGGGGAGTCGGCATCCGTTGGAGTTTCCAACTTCACCGTCGGCGCGGCCGCCAACGGGGGCGATCGCGACGCCGCCACGGAGAACGACATGGGGCGCGCGGCCAAGGTCGCCGAACGTGCGCCGAGCGATACCCCTACCGAGGTGTGGCCGTTCCGCCAACTCCTGTGTTCGACGGGACCTGGTCTTGGCGCCGAGGCCGTCGAGGGCCACGGTGCGACAGTCGTGTGTGATCCTGATCGGGCCGAAGGGCCGTTGGCGACGGGCACTGCGCACGGCAACGGCGCGCTCTTCGTGCCCGGCAGTGAAGCCGCCGCGCCGGGTGGCCTGCCCTTCGGCCTGAAGGTGGCAGAGGCCTCGTCGGAGGTGACGTCGCGCACCGACCCCGTACTCGGGGTGGTAACCACAGCCCGCGCCCGCGCCCGCAGCGTCGAACTGCGTACGGGCGGCGCGCACATCGTGTTGGAGAACGTCACGTCGTTGGCAGAAACGTCGGCCAAAGGTGCGGTCGGCACCGCGAAGAGCCGCTACGAGCGCAGCATCGGCCGACTGCTGGTGAACGGTGCGCAGGCGTGCGGCCCGTGCATCCCGGAATCCGTGGTGCACTTCCTGAACAGCCTCCCGCAATCGCACGTCCGTGCCAGCCTCCCGAACTACGACGCCGAGGCGTTCACGCCGACCCGCGGCGGTTACCAGGCGGCGGTCATCCGTGATCGGTGGGAGCAACTCGATGATGCCGTGCTGAACGAGCGTTCGAACTACGACCTCCAGGTGCCCGCCCTTCGCCTCGCGGTGCAAGAGGACGCGTACCAGCACTCTGCCATCCTCATCGACCTCGCGGCCCCTCAAGCCGAAGCGCATCTCGGCGTCAAGCCGTGTGCCTTCTGCGGCGGCTCTGGCGGTGACGGCAGCGGTGGAGGCGGCGGAGGGGGCGGGGCAGCGCCAGGTTTCGCGGCGATCGGCGCCACGCTTCCCGAACTCGGCGGACATACGACAATCGAAGGCAAGCCGGTCATCCGCTACCGCGACCGTCGCACCCCGCTGCAGCAGATCGTCGACGGCCTCAAAGTCGTCTTCACCTCACCGGGCAAATTGGGCGGGGTCCTGCTGGTGTGGAGCGTCCTCGCTTGTCCTGTTTATCTCGCGTCACGGCGCCGCCTCGTACTCCAAAGGATGCAGGATGTCGTTGCCTGACGAGCAGCATGCAGCGCCCCGCGTCGGTCCCTCGGCGGAAGGCACGTTGCTCACCCTCGCCGTACTGGCCTTGGTCGTGGTCCTGCTCTCGATCATCACCTTCGTCCCCCGCGGGTCGGGGCCCGACGGCCGCCCCATTGCGTCCGGCGGTGGCGGCGGTGGCGGCAGTGACGAGGGCGGCGACTTCGGCCTCGGTGCCGATCCTGCGGCGGCCGACGGCGGCCCCGGGGGAGCAGGCGGGTCGAGCGGTGGCGGTGGCGGCACCTCCGGTGGCGGCACCTCGGGAGGAGGCGGCAGCGCAGGTGCACTCCCCAACATCGACTGCAAGACGGGCAAGAACGGGGGCAACACCGACACCGGGGTGACGGGAAACTCGATCTTGCTGGGCGCCGTCACCGTGGAATCGGGCCCTGGGCGCTCGTTCCTGCAGCCGGAGACGGTCGCCATGCAGGCAGTCGTCTCCAAGGTGAACTCGGCGGGTGGAATCTGCGGCCGGCGCATCCAGTTGAAGCTGCGCGACAGCGGCTGGGACGGCTCCGTCGGCGCCCAGTACATCCAGAACATGGTCGAGGGCGACAAGGTGTTCGCCTTGGCCGTCAACCCCGACTCCGAGGGCCTGGAGAAGGCGTCGAGCTCGGGGTACCTGGGCAAGCAGAAGGTCCCGGTGATCGGCACCGACGGCCTGCTCTACAGCCAGTACACCGACCCCTACATCTGGCCCATCGCCACCTCGACCGTCTCAGCCATGCACGCCATCGCCGAGTCGCAGCACAAGAGCGGCAAGCGCCATTTCTCACTCGTCTACGAGACCACCTACCGGTTCGGGCGGGAAGGCGCCAACGCCTACAACAACACGGTCAAGAAGCTCACTGGCAACAACATCCCGGGCTACTCCGACCCCGACAAGAACCCCCAGTGCGCAGGTCGGTTCTGCGGCATCGTGGCCAGCCAGCAGGCCTACGGCTCCAACGCCAACACGATCAACAGCGCCTGCACAAACGCACCGGGCTGCGACGCTGGCGCCGTCCTGCTCGAGCCCGCCACCGCACTCACCTGGTTCTCCTCGGGCGGGGCGTTCGGCGGCGTCAGCGACCCCAGCGGCGGCGCCGGTGCAGCGCCCCAGCCTTTGTTCGCCCGCTCGTTCGCCGACGGCTGTCAGCGCAAGTGCGACAACCTCAGGCTCTGGACCGGCTTCAACCCGCCCATCGAGCAGTTCGCCTCCATCCCCGGCGTGCAGCAGTACATGCAGGACATGAAGGCCTTCTCGTCGTCGGTCGACGTCGACAACCAGTTCGCCGAAGGGGCCTACCTGGGGATGCGCCTGACCGTCGACGTGCTCACCAAGGCGAGCGCCCTAGGCCTCACCCGGGAGAACGTCGTTCGCATCCTCGACTCGACGTCGAACTACGACATCGGCTTGAGCGTGCGCCCCCTGACCTGGTCGAAGGGCAACCACTTTCCGCAGGCCACCGTGCACGCCTTCGACGAGAGCTATCCGGCGGGCTTCGGTGGCTGGCACTTCGTGCAGGGCTCGACAATCGACGACCCCGACCCTCGCCGGATCTGACCTCGTGAAGCTCCTTCTCGTCGACTTGGTTCTCGCGCTCCCGCTGATCGGCGCGTACGCCGTGTTCGGCCTCGGCATCGTCGTCACCTACCAAGCCAGCCGGGTGCTCAACCTGGCCCACGGTGCGATGGCCATGTTCCCGGCCTACCTGGCCTACGAGGCGACCAAGCGTGGCCTGCCGGTCGTGCTCGGCCTCCCGGTCGGCGCTGCTTGTGGGGCCGCCCTCGGGCTCCTCGTGGAACGCTTCGTTCTGCGGCCCTTGCGTAGCCGAGGCCCGACCGTCCAGACCGTAGGCACCGTCGCCGTGCTCGGCATGCTCATCGCCATCGCCGCCAAGCTCTTCGGGACCACCGCCACCCGCACGCCGAGCCCCTTCCCGCCCGGTTCCATCGAGGTGGGGGAGAGCACGTTGCACTCGGCCCAGATCGGCTTGTTCTTCACCGCCATCGTGGTGACCGCCGCCTTCTTCGCCCTCTTCCGGTTCACCGACCTTGGCATGGCCATGCGAGGAGCGGCGCAGAACCGCCGGGCGGCATCGTTGATGGGCGTGAACCCCAACCGCACCACGACAATGGCGTGGCTGCTGGCCGGTGCGACGGCCGGCCTGGGCGGGGTGCTCGTGGGCGCTGCCAACAACCTCGAGCCCTACAACCTGTCGCTCCAGGTGTTGCCCGCTTACGTGGCCGCGCTGATCGGGGGCCTCGGCAACCTGCCCGGCGTGCTCATCGGGTCGATCATCGTCGGCGGCGTGCTGGGTGCGGTTCCCGCCTTCGGCGAACTGCCGATCCTCGGCGAGCTGGCCCGCCAGTCGGGCGCCCCACAGGTGTTCCTCACCGTGGTGACCTTCATCGTGCTGGCCCGCCGCGGGGAGACCCTGGTGGCAGGCGACGCCCGCGCCGAGGGCGCATGAGCCCAGCGCACGCCCGTACCCCTGAGCAGACGCGGGCGCTGGCCGGGCGCATCTTCCGCTACGCCGTGCTGGCCCTGCTCGTCGCATGGCCCTGGTACGGCAACACCTTCGTGCTGTTGGGTGACGCCAACGTGGCCCTCGTCTACGCCATTGTGGCCTCGTCGCTGGTGCTGCTGACAGGCTGGGTCGGCCAGATCTCACTGGCGCAGGCGTCGTTCGTGGGCATCGGCGCGTTCGCCACCGCGGTGGTTGCCCGCAACCTCCACTTGGGCTTCCCGCTGAGTCTGGTCCTGGCGGCGGCGGCCTCGGCGGCGGCCGCCACCCTGCTCGGCATCGTCGCCCTCCGCGTGCGCGGCCTGCTCCTCGCCGTGGCCACCCTGATCTTCGCCTGGATGTGCGACACGTACCTGTTCTTGTCGCCCTGGCTCACCGGCGGCGGCGGCACCGTGTCGGTCGAGCCTGTGGCCGTGGGCACGGAGGGCGCCTTCCCGTACTTCGACTTCACCAACCGGCGCACGTTCTATTACGTCGCACTGGGCATCGCCGCGATGGTCTTCTTCGCCTTGTCGAACCTGCGCGACTCCAAGACCGGACGGGCCTTCTTCGCCCTCAGCGGCAGCGAGGTCGCCGCTGCCTCCGTGGGCATCGACGTCACCCGCTACAAGTTGCTCGCCTTCGCGTTGGCGGGCTTTGTGGCAGGGATGGCGGGCAACCTGACCGCCGTCTACCAAGGCGCGTTGAACCCCGCCCAGTTCCGTTTCACCGTCTCGTTCTTCTACTTGGCCATCCCCGTGGTGGGCGGGCTCAAAAGCCTGAAGGGCACGGTGGCGGCGTCGTTGCTCTTCGGTGCGCTAGCCGATCTGTTCTTCCGCGTCGAGGCCCTCAACGGCTACCTCGAGATCGTGTCGGCGGGCCTGCTCATGGCCGTGCTGCTCGCCTACCCGGGTGGGTTGGCGGCGTTCCCCGCCACCCTGCAGGGCTGGCTCGACGACATGTCGCCCACAATCGACCGGGTGCGGCGCTCCGCTCCGGTGTCGGCCGTGCTGCTTGCCATGCAGGGTGCCGGTGAAGCCGTCGCGAGAGTCGCTCCCGCACCACGGTCAGGCGCCGCCACGAGGCTGCGTTCCTTGTTCCCCGGCCGACGTGGCGCTTCGCCCCCCGCCGGACTGCTTCCCCTCGAAGCTCTCGGCCTCGGTGCAGTGCCTGCACCGGTGGCATCGACCAACGGGCACAGCGCGCCGGTCGAGTTGCCGTTGGTGCTGTCGACGAACGACCGCAGCTCCGCTCGTCCCGCCGGAGCGCGGGAAGACCGTCGCCCCGTCCTCCAAGCCGAGGGCATCACCGTGCAGTTCGGGTCGCTCACGGCCGTCGACGGTGTGTCGGTCTCGGTGCGGGAAGGCGAGATCGTCGGCCTCATCGGGCCCAACGGCGCCGGCAAGACCACCCTCTTCAACGCCATCGCCGGTCTCAACCGCCCGACGGCGGGCACGGTGAAGATCTTCGACGAGGACGCCACCGGCCTTCCCGTGCACGCCCGGGCCCGCCTCGGCGTCGGCCGCACGTTCCAGGCTATTCAGCTGCTGCGCGACCTGACGGTGTTCGAGAACCTGTTGGTGGCGACCCACCTGCAGAACGAGACGGGCTTCCTCGCCCACATCACCGTCACCCGAGCCGCCTTGCTGGCCGAGGACCGCAGCCGGGCCTTGGTGCGCCGTGTCATCGACCTGCTCGGCCTCGAAGAGGTCGCCCACCGGCGCGTCGGCGACCTGCCGTTCGGCATCACCCGCATGGTGGAAGTCGCCCGCGCCCTCGTCACCCGATCGCCGTTGATCATGCTCGACGAGCCCGCCTCCGGCCTCGACAACCGCGAGACGAAGCGGTTGGCCGACTTCCTGCTCGGCCTGCGGGCGCAGTTCGGCGTGTCGATCCTGCTCATCGAACACGACGTCGAGATGGTGATGTCGGTGTGCGACTTCGTGCACGTCATTGACCAAGGCAAGCTCATCGCCGCCGGGCCCACCGACGATGTCCGCCGCGATCCTCGGGTCGTCGCCGCATACTTGGGCCAGCCGATGGAGGCGCCCACGGCCTCGGCCCGGCGGAAGGAAGCGGTGTCTTCGTGAGCCTGCTCGAAGTCGAAGCGATCGACGTCTTCTACGGGCCGGTGCAGGCGCTGCGAGGGGTGTCGATCTCGGTGGACGCCGGCGAGCGGGTGGCGCTCATCGGGGCCAACGGGGCCGGCAAGACGACCACGTTGCGCACGGTGAGCGGGTTGATGGCACCCAAGTCCGGGCGCATCCGTTTCGGCGACGAGGACATCACCGGCCTCCCTGCGTGGGAGGTCGTGCGGCGCGGCATCGCCCACCTGCCCGAGGGGCGCGACCTGTTCGCCGAGCTCTCCGTCGAGGAGAACCTGAAGTTCGGCTATTGGCCCCACCGCAAGGATAAGGCGGGCTTGCGTCGCCGCATGGACGAAGTCATGAGCCACTTCCCGATCCTGTCGGCCCGGGCGGGCCAGGCGGCGGGGACCTTGTCGGGCGGCGAGCAACAGATGCTCGGCGTGGCCCGCGCCCTCATGTCGTCGCCCCGCCTCCTCGTCATCGACGAACTGTCGCTGGGGCTGGCGCCCAAAATCGTCGCCCAGATCTTCGACATCCTGGCGGAAATCAACCACGACGGCACCGCGGTGTTGCTGGTCGAGCAGTTCGTGCACATGGCGCTCGGCGGCACCGACCGCGCCTACGTGCTGGCGAAAGGTGAAGTTGTGCTCGACGGCCGCAGCGGTGACCTGCTCGACGACCCTGCCCTCACCGCCAGCTACCTCGGCGCCGACGCCGAGCCTGACGAGGAGCGACCCCGCCGCCGCCGGCGGGCGGCCGAGGGAGCGGGACGCTGACCCCGGCGGTGCGCCGTCACCGCCGCGCCTCGTTTCCGGTTGTCGCCGGCGTTTTCGCCGGGTTGTTCGCTCTGCTGCTGGCGCTTCAAGTGGCCACCGAGCGGCGCGAGTCGTCACAGGGAGACGACCGGCGTGCCCTGGAGGCCTTCGAAGCCGCCGCCGTGCCTGCGGCTCGCGACGTGGGGACCGGGATCGTGCTGGGAATCCGCCCCGACATCACCGATTTCCGCCAAGGGCGCATCACCGCCGCGGTCTTCCGCAACGACATGGTGGCCCGCGCCTCGCAGTTCGAACGGGGCGCGGCCGCCTTTCGCGGCGCCCCGCGCCCTCGCCGCCTTGAGGTCGCAACGGCCGAGTTCGACCGGAGCTTTGTGCTGTACCGCTTGGCGGTCGTGGCCTTGTACGAGGCGGGCGGCGTCGAGGGGCCCGCACGTGAGGAGCTGGTGTCGCTCGGTGCCGACCTGGGCAACCGGGGCGATGCCCTGTACGACCAAGCCGGTGCACGCGTGCAGCGGGCCCGCCTCGATCTCGGCCTCGGCCCAAGCCCCGAGTGGCCCGAACAGGCCGCTGCCGCGCCCGTCTCGGAACGCTCGACGGCGGCTCGCATCGACCTCGCCCAAACGTGCGTCGTCGGAGGAAGCGCACAACGGCTCGACGTGCACCAGGCGCCCGCGGGAGCACTGGTCGTCTACGCCACCCACTACGCCGATGGGAGCAGCGCCCTCAGCCGTGGCCATGCCGGCGGACTGGGCCATGGTCGCGCCGACCTCGATGCCCGTTTCGGCATCGAGTGGCGGGTCCCTGCCGACGTCCCGCCTGGGTCGACGGCTGTCGTCGCCGCAGTGGCAGGCGTAGTGGTGTCGGCCTCGTTCACTGCGGGCGCCACCTGTCCGTGACGATCCCCCGTCTACCACGGCGGTTCCGAGCGCAGCAGCCTGCACTAGCGTTGCGCGTCGACGATGGCTGAGACACGCCCGGCTGCCGGCAATGCGCTGGCCACCCTCCTCGAACTGTCGCACTACCTCGCTCCCCATGCGCTGGGAACAACGGTCCGCGATGTCGTGGCCGAAGCGGGCTTTGCCAACGCCACCATCTACGTCGTCGACTACGAGCAGCGCAGCATGCGAGCGCTCCCGCCCGGCGACGCCTCCCTCGACATCGACAGCACCATGGGGGGCCGGGCCTTCCGTCATGTCGAGGTGGTCACGGCACGCAACGAGGAAGGCGACCTGGGCCGGCTGTGGGTGCCGATCCTCGACGGGTCGGAACGCATGGGCGTGCTGTCGGTCGACGTGGAGGCGGCCGACCCCCAAACCGTCGCCGACGCCGGCCACATCGCCTCGTTGGTGGGCGAGTTACTGGTCAGCAAGCTGGCCTACGGCGATCAACTGCAACTGCTGAAACGCACCCGTCCCATGGGCATACCCTCCGAGATGCGCTGGGCGTTGCTGCCGCCGTTGACGTTCAGCACCAAGCAGGTTGCCGTCTCAGGCGTGCTGGAGCCCGCCTACGACATCGCGGGCGACGCCTTCGACTACGCCCTCAACGGCGACTGCATGCACCTGGCCGTCATCGACGCCATGGGCCACGGCCTCGAAGCCAGCCGCATGGCCAACCTGGCCATCGGCACGTACCGGCACGCCCGCAGGCACGACTACGAGCTGATCGACATGTTCCGCAGCATGGACGAGACGATCGCCTCCCAGTTCGGGCCCGAGAAGTTCGTTACCGGCCACCTCGCCCGCCTCGACGTGATCTCCGGGGTGCTGCGGTGGGCCAATGCCGGCCACCCCCGGCCGCTCCTCCTGCGAGACGCCTCGGTGATCGGCGAGCTGGAAGCGGAGACGTGCCTTCCCATCGGCCTCGGCGACGTGCCTGCCGAGGTGGCCGAGACGCAGTTGGAGCCGGGCGACACCGTGCTGTTCTTCACCGACGGCGTGGTGGAAGCGCGCTCACCCGACGGGGAACTGTTCGGCGAGTGGCGCTTGGTCGACCACCTCACCCGCGCTGCCGTGTCGCGGGAGCCGCTGCCCGAGATGATGCGACGCCTGGTGCACGCCATCCTCGCCCACGAGGGCACAGAGCTGCGCGACGACGCCACCCTGCTGGCCGTGCGGTGGATGGGGGCGGCCGGCTCCGACCGACCGCCCCACGCATCCGTGACTACCAGTTGAACCCGTTGGCGTACGACTGCTGCGCCAGCACTGCTTGGCCGCTCGTGTTGGGGTGGAAGTAGTCCCAACTGCTCATGTGGCTGAGCGCGAACGGGTAGTTGAAAACGGCGTTGCCGTCGAAGTCGCAGTTGGCCCCGTACGCCGTGCACGCCTGCTCCAACTGGGTGTTGAAGTCGATGTTGCGCTGGCGAACGCGGTTGCGGCGGTCCACGTCGGCCTGGGCGGTCGACTGCGGGTTGGCCAGCATCGACTGGCAGATGTTGTAGCCGCTCCACGCCGAACGGGCCGAGGAGCTGTTCTTGCCGATGTCCCAGAGGCGGTACACCGACGGGATGCTGATGACGGCGACGGCAGCGTTTGGCAGCCCCGCCTTGAGCGTCGCCAGCGCTTGGTCGAGCTGGCTGCGGTACGTCGCCACCGGCGTCATCCCGGCTTCGGTCGAGGCGCAGACATCATTGGCGCCGAGTTCGATGGTGACGTACTGCACGCCGGCGTTGACGGCGTTCTGCACCTGGGCGTTGAGGTCGATCATCTCGGCGCCCGATGTGGCGTAGTTGAAGTTCTTGCCGGTGATGGCCGAGTTCTTCGACTTGATGCGTAGGTAGTGGCTGTTGACGGTGCTGTTGTCGCCGGTCGAGAACGAGCGGCTGGGATGGTCGACGAACCAGCCGTTGGCGTTGAAGCCGCGGGTGATGGAATCGCCGAGCGAAGCCATGGAGCTCGGGATCGGTGGCACGGCGTGCGCCGCAGGTTGCGGAGCAAGCGTGAGCAGCAGGACGACGGCCGCAAGGCCGTACAGGTGACGTCGCAAGGTTCCCCCCTTGTCGTAGGTATGGATGCCGGCGGGCAAGGACGACAAGAGGGCGGCGACCGGTCGGGGCATCGTAGCCACCGCCGGGCCGAGTTGCCCGCGAGGTGGCGCGGTCGTAAGCATCGCCGCTCGTGGAGTCCGGAGACGAGTGGATCAAGCGGGACGCCGCCGTGGTGTGGCACGGCTTCACGCAGATGGCGGCCTACGCCGACAACGCCCCGTTGATGGTGGAACGAGCCGAAGGCCGTGAGCTGATAGACGTCGACGGCCGGCGGTACTTCGACGCCATCTCGTCGTTGTGGGTGACGACCTTGGGCCATCGCGTGCCCGAGCTCGACGCCGCCTTGGTGGCGCAGGTGGGCCGAGTGGCGCACTCCACCATGTTGGGCAACGGCAACCGGGTGGTGGTCGAGTTCGCCGAAGCCTTGGCCGCCCGGGTGCCGGTCGACGGCGCCCATGTGCTGTTCGCCTCCGACGGCGCCGCCGCGGTCGAGCAAGCCCTGAAGATCGCCTTCCAGTACTGGGTCAACTGCGGGGTCGGCGGGCGTACGCGCTACCTCGCCCTCGGCGGCGCCTACCACGGCGACACGGTGGGCTCGATGTCGGTGGGCGACGACGGCTTCGGCGTCGACCTCTTCGACCCGCTGCGCTTCCCCGTGGTGCGCACCCCTGGTTACGCGTCACCGGACTGGGCCGCCGCTGCCGTCGCCGCCATCGACGCGCACGCCTCCACGCTGGCGGCGGTGGTGCTGGAGCCGTTGGTACAAGGGGCGGCCGGAATGCGCATGGCTGCCCCCGACGACGTGCGACGAGTGGTCGACGCGGCCCAACGGGCGGGCGTGCTGGTGATCTGCGACGAGGTGGCCGTGGGCTTCGGCCGCACCGGCACGCTGTTCGCCTCCGAGCAGTGCGGCGTGCGCCCCGACCTGCTGTGCCTGGGCAAGGGCATCACCGGCGGGTACCTGCCCATGTCGGCCACCGTCGCCTCGCAGCGCGTGTTCGACGCCTTCGTGGGCGACGACCTCGGCCCCAAGACGCTGTACCACGGGCACTCCTACGGAGGGAACGCACTGGCCGCCGCCGTGGCCCTGCGGCACCTGCAACTGCTCGACGAGTGGGACGTGCTCGCCAACGTGCGCGCCCGTTCGGTGGAACTGGCCGCGTTGCTCGCGGGTCGACCGGGCGCCCGGACGTGTGGCCTGCTGGCCGCCTTCGACGCGCCGTCCGGACGAGATGCCCGCGCCGTGTGCGCCCGCGCCGTGGAACGCGGCGTGTTGTTGCGGTCGCTGGGGGAGTGCGTGGTGTTGGTGCCGCCGTTGACCTCGACCGCTGACGACCTCGACCGCGTGGCCGCCGCGCTCGCGCCATGAGCTGGGCGTCGTGGGCGGCCGCCGAGGCCGCTTCCATCCGTGCCGCCGGCCGGTGGCGCCAGGTGCGCACCTACGACTGGGACTCGTTGGTCTCGTTTGCGTCCAACGACTACCTGGGCCTGTCGTCGCACCCTGCGGTGGTGGCCGCCGCCTGCGAGGCCACGGCTCGATGGGGGACCGGCGCAGGCGCCTCTCGCCTGGTGGTCGGTTCACGCCCGGTTCACGACGAGCTCGAAGCCGAACTCGCGGCGTGGAAGGGGACCGAGGCGGCTCTGCTGTTCCCGACCGGCTATGCGGCCAACGTTGGGGTGCTGGCCACCTTCGGCGCCGCCGACGCCAGAGTGCTGTCGGACGAGCTCAACCACGCGTCGATCGTCGACGGCGCCCGCCTGGCCCGCGCCCAGGTGGCGGTCTACCGGCACAACGACCTCGACCACCTGGCGTCGATGATCGGCCCGCGCTCGATCGTGGTCAGCGACTCGGTGTTCTCCATGGACGGCGACGTGGCCGATGTCGACGGGCTGGTCGCCTTGTGCGACCGGGCGGGCGCCCTCCTCGTGCTCGACGAAGCCCACGACGTGTTCGGCCGTTCGGTGCCGCCGCACGTGCTGCGGGTGGGCACGTTGTCGAAGGCGCTGGGCAGCGTGGGCGGCTTCGTGGTCGGCCCCCGCGTGTTCGTCGACCTGTTGGTGAACCGGGCCCGCCCGTTCATCTTCTCCACCGCACTGCCCCCCGCAGTGGCGGCGGCGGCGGGCGCCGCATTGCGCATCGTCCGGTCGCCCGAAGGCGAGGCGTTGCGTACGCGCCTTCGCACCTCGGTCGAGCGAGTGGCGCCCGGCAACCCGTCGCCCATCGTGCCCGTGGTGCTCGGCTCCGAAGAGGCGGCGCTGGCCGCCTCGGCCGCGTTGCTCGACGAGGGCCTGGTGGTGCCGGCCATCCGGCCGCCGACCGTCCCGCCGGGCACGTCGCGACTGCGCGTGGCCCTGTCGGCCGCCCACACCGACGAGCAGGTCAGCCGCCTGGTGGCCGCACTGGCGCCCCACTTCGCCGCGGTGGCGCGATGAAGGTGGTGGTGGCAGGCACCGGCACCGACGTCGGCAAGACGTGGCTCGCAGCGCAACTGGCGCCGCTGCTCGGTGCCACGGCGTGGAAGCCCGCCCAGTCGTTCGTGCCCGGCAACGGGCTCACCGACGCCGAGGTGCTGGCCGCCGCCACCGGCCAGTCGCCGCACGAGGTATGCCCGCCGCACCGGTGGTACCCCGTGCCCTTGGCGCCGCCTGAGGCAGCCGACGAGTTGGGCCAGCCGCCGTTCACCCTGGCCGACCTGGTGGCCGAACAACCGACGGCCGACGCGTTGCTGGTCGAGGGCGCGGGCGGCGTGCGTTCGCCGTTGGCGAGCGACGGCGACACCGTGGCACTGGTCGAGGCCGTGCGCCCCGACGTCACCGTGCTGGTCGCGCATGGGGGCCTCGGCGCCATCAACGACGTGCGCCTCTCGGCGGGCGTGCTGCCCGGCCCGGTCGTCGTGTTCCTCAACCGCTACGACGACAACGACCTCGCTTGTCGCCGCAACCTCGTGTACCTGCGCCGCGACGGCTTCGAAGTCGCCGTCGACGTCGCCGACCTGGAAAGGCTGTTGCATGTCAGGGTCTGACCCCCGCCACTTGTTCGCCGCCGCCGCCACGGCCCTGCTCGACGAACGCCGCCAGTTGTCGGGCGACGAGCTGCGAGCGCTGGCTGCCGTGCCCGACGCCTCGGTGCCCGCGCTCGCCGCGCTGGCGCACGAGGTGCGCCTGGCCTGGTGCGGCGACGCCGTCGAGGTGGAAGGAATCCTCTCGGCCAAGACCGGCGGGTGCCCCGAGGACTGCCACTTCTGCTCGCAGTCGGCCAAGTTCGAGTCGCCGGTGAAGGCTACGCCGCTGCTCACCAAGGAAGAAGTGCTGCGGGCGGCCGAGGAGACCAAGGAGCTGGGCGCGTCGGAGTTCTGCATCGTGCTCGCCGTGCGCGGCCCCGACGAGCACACACTGGCCAACATCTTGGAGATGGTCCCGCTGGTGCGGGAGGAGACCGGGCTCAACGTGGCCGTCTCGGCGGGCATCCTCGACCGCTCGCAGGCCCAGCGCCTGGCCGATGCGGGCGTGCACCGCTACAACCACAACCTGGAGACGGCTCGCTCGTTCTTCCCGCAGGTCGTCACCACCCATTCGTGGGAGGAGCGCTTCGATACCTGCGCCCTGGTGCGCGAGCACGGCATGGAGCTGTGCTGCGGCGCCTTGCTGGGCATGGGGGAGAGCGACGAGCAACGCATCGAGTTGCTGGAGCAATTGCGGGCCGTCGACCCGGCCGAGGTGCCGATCAACTTCTTGAACCCGCGACCCGGCACGCCGCTGCAGGTGCGCCGCCCGGTGGGGGCGCTTGAGGCCATCCGCTGGATCGCCCTGTTCCGCCTGGCCCTGCCCGGCGTCATCCTGCGGCTGGCGGGCGGGCGCGAGATCACCCTGCGGGAACTGCAGGCGCTGGGCATGACGTCGGGGATCAACGCCCTCATCGTGGGCAACTACCTCACCACCTTGGGCCGCAAGCCCGAGGAGGACCTGCAGATGCTGGCCGACCTGCGCATGCCAGTGGGCGTGCTTTCCAAGGTGTTGTAGGTGCATTGCACAGGGTGCGGCTCGGCGTCGTGTGAGGGCTGTGGCCGCGAGCTCGACCCGCCGCGCTTCTGCCCGACGTGCGGCCGCCGCCTCACCGTCTACGTCACCCCCGGGTCGATGACCTCGCGCTGCCGCGACCATGGTGATGTCGCGTAGGGCGTCGGCACTACCCTTCCGCCAGCCGAGCGCACAGAGGGGGCGAAGCCGATGCGGACCTTGATGAGCAAGCACCGGGTGGCCACCGCGGCGTTTTTCGGCGCCGTGACGGTCGTCGTGCTCGTCGTCCTCGCCAAGGCGTCACCCGACCTTGCCCGGGCACAGCTGACGACATCGCCGGAAGCCTTTGGCGCCTTCGACCAGGTGAAGCTGCGACGGGCGGCCACCGTCGACTTCGCCTTCATGGCTGCCTACCTCGCCTTCGGCTGGGCCTTGTTCTCGCTCGTGCGTGACCCCCGCCATCGGAGCCGACGGCACCCGGGCGCCACGGCGGGCGCGCTGCTCCTGACCGGCGGCGTGCTGGCCGACGTCGTGGAGAACGGCTACCTCCTGGCCGCCGTCGACGGCAGGGCGATCGAGCAGAACCTCGACTGGATGCTGGCCGCAGGGCTGGTGAAGTGGGCCTTGCTCGGGTCCGCGATCCTGACGTTGCTGACCCTGGCGTTGGTGCGCTCGTGGCGCGCCCCTCTGCGGCTGGGCCACTCCACCGACAGGCCTGAGCACCTGAACGCCAAGGACTGGGACCCGCCGGAGAAGTGCACCAAGAAGAAGTGCGCCGATGGGTGCCGGTGTGCCAACAAGGCCGGTGAGCCTCGCGTCGGCGTCTGCCTGTCGGGGGGCGGCGTGCGCTCGGCGGCGTTCTCCCTCGGCGCCCTGCAACTCCTCCGTGCCGAGGGCAAGCTCGACAAGGCCAAGTACCTGACGGCCGCCTCGGGTGGCGGCTACCTGGCCGCCGGCTGGGCACTGTCGCAGACAGAGACGGCGCCCGCGGACCCGCCCCGCTGGGCACCGGGGTCGCCGGAGGAGCGGTGGTTCCGCAACCACTCCTCGTACCTGGTGCCCGACACCAAGGGCGGCATCGCCGGGGTCTCGCGCTTGCTCTCGGGCCTGATCGTGAACCTCCTGCTCGTCGTTGTCCTGGTGGCCGGCGTGTCGCGCCCGGTCGGATGGGCCATGCACGGCCTGCATCCCGAGCTGCGGGGTGGCAAGCCCGCCCTGCTTGCCCGCAACGCCGACGTCGAGATGGCAGTGGCCCCGCTCACCCGCCAGGGCACGGTCGACACCGGTGCCGACAAGCCCGGCATCACCCGCTATGCGATCACCCTGGTTCCCACCGACAAGGGCGACACCGCCTGTTTCTACGAGCCGCACCGGGCCACGCAGGTCGACCTGTGCGTGGGCGCCACACAGATACCGGAGGAGCCCGGCATCGTCGAGGTGCAGGAAGGCAAGGCGAAGGTCGTCCGCCAGCCCAAGGTGGTGGTCGCCGCCGCCAGGACCCCCGCGCTGGAGGGCAAGGCCGAGATCGACACGCAGCCCGAGGTCGCCGTCGTCGACGAGCTCGTGACCGGCAACGACGTGCCGGGCCCGGGGCAGTTCAAGGTGGCCCGCCAGCCGCTGGTCGGCGTGCACAGCGGGACGGCGGCCATGAAGTACCCGGGGTACGAGGGCTGGATGTGGGGGCTCGTCGGCGGGCTGGTGGGCGCGGCCCTGCTCGTCTCGCTCGGCGCCACCGCCTTCCGCCCCCGAGGACGCAACGGCGAGGTCACCCGTGCGCTCGGCCGGGCACTGGGCGGGGCCGCCTTGGTCGCCTTCGTGGTGATCGTGGCCCTGCCGTGGCTCGTCATCTGGCTGCCTCGGGCGTTGGCATCGCCGGGCGAGGCGACCGCCGAGTCGGTGGCCGGGTCGGCCTTCTACGACTACCTGCTCCCCGGCGGCGGCCTGGCGGCCCTGATGCTCACCGCGGCCCGGCAGTACATGGCGTCGTCGAAGAGCAAGGACGGCTCGGGGACCGGTGACACCAAGCCGTTCTACAAGCGGGCGTGGGAGCGCCTGTCGAAGAAGAAGAAAGAGCTGAAGTGGTACGAGACCAGCCCCATGAAGATCGCGGTGGCCTTGGGCTCGTTGGTCTCGGTCGTCGTGATCTTCGTGAACTCGCTCCAGTTCGCGGCGGCCAACGGGCCGAACGGGCGGCTCATGGGGCTGGCCTTCATCCGCGACCTGCTGCCGTGGTGGGCCTTCCTCACCGACTGGCAAGAGCTCCTCGTCATCGTCGTCGGCCTGGTGGTGTTCGCGCTGGCCGCCGACGCCCACTCGTGGTCGCTGTTCCCGTTCTACAAGGAGCGCCTGTCGTCGGCCTTCCTGCTCCGACGCGACGGTGACGAGGCCACACCCCGCCGCTACGACGCCCTGGTCAAGCTGAAGGACCTGGGAGCGTCCGGCGGCCCCCAGCTCGTCGCCTGTTGCGCGGTCAACCTCAACGAGTACGGCAGGGTGCCACCGGGCCGACGCGCCGCGTCGTTCACGTTCAGCAGCACCGAGATCGGCGGGCCACTGGTGGGCTACAACCGGCCCACCGACTACGACCAGTTGCCGCTGAGCCGCCAGCGCGACGTCACCTTGGCATCGGCCATGGCCATCTCCGGCGCCGCTTTCTCGCCTGCCGTGGGCAAGTTCAACCTCGGGCCCATCGGGACCGTGCTGGCCCTGGCCAACCTCCGCCTCGGCGTGTGGATCCCGCACCCGTGCCGGGTGCGCGTGCCCGAGAAGGCCAACAGCGAGTGGGACTGGTGGCGCTTCCGCCGGCCGCACTGGGTCTGGTTCCTGCGAGAGCTGACCAACAAATACGCCTTCAACCGGCGCTACCTCTACGTGACCGACGGCGGCCACTGGGACAACCTCGGCCTGGTCGAACTGCTCCGCCGCGGGTGCACCGAGATCTACTGCATCTCGGGTGCGGGCGACGGGCCGATGTCGTTCGGCACCATCGGCGAGGCCATGGCCCTCGCACGCGAGGAACTGGGGGTGGAGTTCACACTCGACCCCTCGCCGTTGCGAGGGCCGACAGCGGCATCGAGCCCGGCACCGACGCGGGAGCTGCGCCGCAGGCCCGACGACAGCAAGGTGGCGCCGTTCGCTCCGGCGAGCGCGGTCAAGGGCACGTTCCGCTACACCAGGCACCCCAAGGCCGCCGAAGGCGTTATCTACTACGTCGAGGCCGACCTGACGGCCGACATGCCCTTCGACGTGCACGCCTTCGCCGAATCCGAGCCCGACTTCCCCGACGACCCCACCAGCGACCAGGTCTTCAACCACCGCCAGTTCGAGTCGTACCGGGCGCTCGGCCACCACCAGGCCGCCGCCGCGGTAGCCCTGTCGAAGCCGCCGAAGGACCCCACCTGCCTCGACAAGGTCAAGAAGGCGGCCCGCTGCGTCGGCGACGCCCTCGACTGCGACTGAGGCGTCTTCAGCGGTCGATGCGCATGACCGCCCGCCGGACGCTCGGGCGGGTGACCTCGACAAAGCCCGCGGCGGCGAAGACCTTGTGGCTGCCGACGTGCAACTCGCCCCACGTGACGTCGTGTCCGGGCGTGGTGACCATCGGGTAGCCCTCGACGGCGCGCGCCCCCTGGGCGAAGGCATGGTCGCGAGCGGCCTCCGCCAGCGCGTAGGTGATCCGCGAGCGGCGATGGCCCACCCGCACCACGAAGCACGTGACCGCCCACACGTCGTCGGCCGACGTGTCCTCGTTGCGTCCCGCCCAGACCACCCGCGAGCCGCGCAGGCCGGGAAAGGCGCTGCGGGGCTCGACGTTGCACCAGCCCACGGGTTCGCCGTCGCGGTACGCCAACAGCCCGCTCGTCGTCGCCGACCCGGCGTTCCCGCAATCGGTCTGCTCTCGAAGCAGCCACGCCCGCTCTTCGTCGCTCACCGAGCCCCAGTCGCGTACGCCGACCTTGAAGCGCTGGCAGAAACAGTGCCCGCCATGGCACCTCGCGGGCTGGACCACAGCAGCGACGTCGTCCCACGACGCCTCGTTCGCCGCAACGATCGTCAAGGCGGGAGGCTGCGCCACGGCCGGCAATGCTGGCACACCGCCTACGTACGACGAAGGGCGGCCCGGAGGCCGCCCTTGTGGTCTGCGTCTTGGTGCGCCGCCTCAGCCGGTGAGGAGTTCGCGGGCGCCGGTGTCGGCCGAGGGGTGCCGGAGCTTCGACATGGCCCGGGCCTCGATCTGGCGGATGCGCTCCCGGGTGAGGTTGAACTTGTCGCCCACCTCTTCCAGGGTGCGGGGCTCGCCCCGGTCGAGGCCGAAGCGCAGCCGCAGGATCTCGCGCTCCCGCTCGCCCAAGGGGGCCAGCAGCCGCGACAGCTCGTCGGGCAGCAGGGCCTCGGCAGCCGCCTCGAAGGGCGACACGGCACCGCGGTCCTCGACGATGTCGCCGAGCTCGGTGTCGGAGTCCTCCCGCAGGGGGTCGGACAGCGACATGGGCTCGGAGGCGTAGCGCAGGATCTCGGCCACCTGCCGCTCGGGCAGGTCGAGCTCCTTGGCCAGTTCGCCCAGGGTGGGGCGACGGCCCTTCTCCAGCTCGAGCTGCACCCGGGCCTTCTTGAGCCTCGACAGCAGGTCGCCCGCATGGACGGGCAGCCGGATGGTGCGGCCGGTGTTGGCGATGCCCCGGGTGATGGCCTGGCGGATCCACCAGGTGGCGTAGGTGGAGAACTTGAAGCCCTTGCGGTAGTCGAACTTCTCGACCGCGTGCATCAGGCCCAGGTTGCCCTCCTGCACCAGGTCGAGCAGCGGGAGGTCGGACGCCTGGTACTTCTTGGCGATCGACACCACCAGCCGCAGGTTGGACTCGATGAAGATCTGGGTGGCCCGCTCGCCCTCCCGGATGGCCTGGCGGAGCTTGCGCTTCTCGGCCGCCGTGAGGGTCTTGCCCGAGTTGAGCTCGTCCCGCGCCGCAGTGGCCGTTTCGATGGCCTGTCCGAGGCGAGCCTCGTCGTCCTTGGTCAGGAGGCCATGCTTCCCGATGTCGTTGAGGTAGAGCCGAACGAGGTCTTCTTCCTCACGTTCAGGCCGTTGCTTGGGCACTACGTCACCTCTTGTGGTGCTGGACTGGGGGATGGAAGGGGGAAGACGGCCGCTTGGGCGCGCGCCGGAAGCGGCAAAGACCGAAGGTCCAGTGTAAAACAGGTGGACCCGTTCTGTCCCACGGAAAGTGTGGTATCCGCCACTTTTCTGCCCGCCAGGGCGATCATGGTCCCGTGTCCGGAACCGGTCCCCAGGCGTTGGTGATGGACGGCGGAGAGGATTCGAGCCCGCCCGACTGGCAGGCCGACCCCGGTACCAGCGCGGTCGTGCACGGCATGTTGGCCACCATGGCCGAGGTGCTGGAACGGCTGGAGGACCGGCTTTCCACGCTGGAAGCCACCGTAGTGGGCCAGACCACGGCTACCCGCACGGCCGCCCAGCGCCTGGCCACGGAACTGCCCGAAGCGGTGATCGAGCCCCTCCGCGGACGATTGGAGCGCCTCGACGGGCTCGACGCCCGCCTGGCCGGGGTGGAAGCGGCCGTGACCAAGCCCGACACCTCGGCGCTGCAGGCCCGCATCGACGCTCTGGCCGAGGCGGTTCGTGAGGCACCCGCCCCCGACACCTCCGCCTTGGAAGCCCGGCTCGACGCGTTGGCGCAGGCCGTCGCCTCGCTGCCCGCCCCGGACACCTCCGCCTTGGAGGCCCGGTTCGAGGAATTGTCCGACGCCGTCGACGCCGTGCCCCAGCCCGACCTGGGTTCCTTGCAGGCCAGGCTCGACGGGCTCACGGAGGCGGTCGAGGCCCTGGCCGGCCTGCCCGCGCCCGATACGGCTGTACTGGAAGCCCGCGTCGAGAGCTTGGCCGCCGCTGTCGCGAGCCTCCCGCAGCCCGACATGTCGGCCCTGGAAGCCCGGCTCGACGCCTTGGCCGGTGCGGTTGCCGCTACCTCGGTGTCGCCCGGCCTGGTCGCCGCCGAAGTCCGAGCCGCCATGGCCGAGGCCATGGCCGAAGCCACGGCCCCGTCTGTCGGCCCCGAGTTCGGCGCCCTGCTCGACGAGCGTCTGGCCGCCGTCACCGCAGGCATCGCCGAACTGCTCACCACAGCGGGCACCCCGCCCGCCGACCCCACCGTCGTGGCCCTGGGCCTGGCCCGCCTGGAGGCCGACTTGGCCGAAGCCCGGGCCGAATCGACCATGGCCGTGCACGCCGTGGCCGAGCGCCTGGAAGAGGCGCTGCTCGCCTCGCGCGCCGACCAAGGCGACGCGCTGCAGCGCGCCGTGGCTGCGGTCGAGGCGGTCGTGGCGCATACCCAAGCCAACGCTTCGGGCAACGGCAACGTTCCCAAGGGCGACGACGCCGGGGCCCGACTGGCCCGCATCGAGGCCCTGTTGGCATCCAGCCTCGAACACGACGAAGCCCGGGCCACCACGTTGGCCAGCGAGATCCACTCCACCCTCGGCGCCGGGCTCGAGCGGCTGCTGACGCACGCCACCGCCCACGACGACCTGGTGGCGGCCGACGTCCGCTCGTCGCTGGGCAGGCTCAGCGAGATGGCGGGCAACCTCGACTCGCTCTCGTCCACCGTCAACGGCATGGCCGACGCCGTGGCCCGCCTGGCCGCGGAGGACCGCAGCCGTCCCGTGCTGGCGGCCGTCGAGAACGCCTCGCGAGAGCAGCAGGACGCCCTCAACTCGTTGCACACGTCGTTGATCCGCCGCATCGACGGCCGCACCGCAGCCCTCGCCCACAAGCTCGACACCATCGACGTCGACCAGCTGGCCACCGACCTCACCGACCGCCAGGCGAGCGCCACCCGCCTGCTGGAGCAGGTGGCCGCCGCCCTCAACGACGAACACCGTCGGCTGGAGACCGTCCAGTCGTTGTGCCAGTCGGTCGTCGGGGCGGTCGAGCAGCAGGCCGCGGTGGGCAGTCGGGTGGCCGAGCTTGTGCTCGAAACCCGTTCCGCCATGCGCAGCGACGTCGAACGGCTGGAGTCGGGCCTGCACCTCGACAGCGTGAAGCGCCAGCAGCACGACCAGGCCCGCATGGCCCAGGTGGCTTCGGGCGTGACCGAGGTCGTCGAGCGGGAGACGGCGTTGGTGGCCCAGCGGGTGGTCGCCCTGGCTGCCACGGTCGAAGCCCTGCGCAACGCCCTGCACGTCTCCGTCGACGGCATGGCGGCCGCCGCTCCCTGATCGCGTCCGCTTCGAGGGCCGCCGTGCGCGACCCTGGAAGCAGATGCAACGGCGAACGCGGGCACGGCGGATAGTGGCGGCCATCAGCGTGGTGGCGACCAGCTTGACCTTGGGACCGACTTCGGCGCGCTCCAGCGATGTCGGCGCCCAAGCGGCGGGACCGGGGACGGGCATCGCCCACGGCTATTGGCTGGTGGCCACCGACGGCGGCATCTTCAGCTACGACACCCCGTTCCACGGCTCCATGGGCGGACGCCACCTGAACAAGCCCATGATCGGCATGGCGCCCACGCCGAAGGGCAACGGCTACTGGACCGTCGCCACCGACGGGGGCATCTTCACCTTCGGCGACGCGCCCTTCCACGGCTCGACCGGCGGGGCGCCCCTGAACCGGCCCATCGTCGGCATGGCACCCACCAACACCGGCGGGGGCTACTGGCTCGTGGCGTCCGACGGCGGCATCTTCACCTTCGGCGACGCCCTCTTCTTCGGCTCACTGGGCGGCGCCCCGCACAGCCAGCCCATCGTCGGCATGGTGCCCACCGGGACCGGCTACGGGTACTGGCTGGTCTCGTCCGACGGCCGGGTCTTCACCTTCGGGGACGCCCGCTGGCATGGCGACGCGGGCGGCATCCGCCTGTCCTCGCACGTGGTGGGCATGGCGTCGTCGCCCTCGGGGCTGGGCTACTGGCTGGTGGGCGCCGACGGTGCCGTCTACTCCTACGGCGATGCTGTGTTCTACGGCTCCACGGCGGGCGTGAACGTCGGCGGGCAGGTCGTCGGCATCACCCCCACGCCTCGGGGCAACGGCTATTGGATCGCCACCTCCAACGGGGGCGTGTTCACCTTCGGCGAAGCCCCGTACTCGGGCAGCGCCAACCACCTCCCCCTGAACCAGCCCGTGGTGGGCATGGCCGCCCGGCCTGTTCGCTACCCGGCCGAGGTGTCGATCTTCTACTACCCGTGGTACGAGACGCCCCCGGGGCCGTGGCGCCACTGGACCGGCTACGGGCACGAGACGCCGCCCGCCGACATCCCCGCCGACTTCTATCCCGAGCGCGGGGTGTACAACAGTGGCGACCCCGACACCGTGGACGCCCACATGACCGAGATGGCCCGCAGTGGCATCAACGTGGTCGTGGCTTCATGGTGGGGCCGGGGGACGTACGAGGACAGCGTGCTCCCGGTCGTCGTCGACTCGGCCCGGCGGCACGGGCTGCGGGTGGCCGCCCACATCGAGCCCTACGCGGGCCGCTCGCCCGGGTCCGTGGGCGACGACCTCGCCCGGCTGTCGCGCCTCGGGATCAACGAGGCCTACGTCTACGACGGCATGGGGCCGCCGGTGGGCGACTGGCTGGGCGTGGCCAAGCGGTTCCCCGGCATGCGCTTGTGGATGGAGACCTCGCGCTTCGCCGACGTGCTCGACGGCGACTTCGCCTGGTACGCCCGCCAGAGCGGGTTTGACGGCATCTACACGTACAACCCCATCCGCTACAACCGGGAGCAGTTGGTCCCAGCCTGCGGCCATGCCCATCGGTTCCGCCTGTTGTGCGCGCCGGCCATCTCGCCCGGCCACGCCACCCAGCGCACCTTCCCGCGCCGCACCCAGGTGGGCCGGGGCGGTGGCCGCCGCTACGACGCCTCATGGCTCGACGCCATCGCCGCCGACGCCGACACCGTGGCCATCACCAGCTACAACGAGTGGCACGAGGGCACCCAGATCGAGCCCGCCATGCCGTGGTGTTTCCCCGACGGCTTCTGCACGTCGGGCTACGAGGGCGACTACGGGGCCACAGGGCTTGCCGCCCGCCGGGTCTACCTCGACCGCACGGCCGGGTGGGCCGGCTGGTTCAGGGCGCAGCGCCCCTAGCGTCCAGGGTTGCTCAGGAAACGACGTCGACGCGGTCGGCGTCGCAGGCCGTGGCGGCCGCGGCGTTGCGCAGCGGCGGGGTCGAGACCCGGAAGGTCTTGGTGGTGCCTGCGGGCACCTCGACGGTGGTGGTCACTGTCGTCACCGTGTCGTTGCGGGGCCCGGAGAACTTCACCCGCACCGAGTAGGTGTGCGGGGCCGACGACTTGTTGCGCAAGGCGCCGGTGAAGGTGATCACGTTGGTGCCGCCTCGGGAACACGACTTGCTGGCCACGTCGTAGGCGCCGGTGTCGACCGAGGCGGCGGCGGCCGGCACTGCCGGCGCCGTGGTGGTCGGCGGGGCCGCCACTTCGGTGGTCGGGGGTGCCGTCATCGCCGGGCCTGGCGCCGTGTAGGCGGGGCTGGAGAAGGCAGGCGGACCGGGCACGGCGATGTCGGGGTCGGCCGAGTTGTCCACCGGCCGGGCCGAGCCCGCCCGGCCGATGATCACCGAGAAGATGCCGATGCTGATGGCCACGGCCGCAGCCACGCCGACCTTCCAGGGGTGGTCGTCGGGCTCGGGGATGAAGATGGGGCGGTCCTCGGGAGCGGCGGCGGCCGGCTCGGGCTCCGGTTCAAGCTCGGGCTCGGGTGCGGGCTCAGGCTCGGGCGGGGGAGCGGCCTCGGCGTCGAGCCAGGCGTTGACGGCGATCCACTCGTCGTCGGCGAGCGCGTCGTCGCCTGCGCTGCTGACGTCGCCCACGGCCCCGTCGGCGGCCACAGTTACGGCCTCGCCGGCCCGCAGGACGACGGTCCCGCCTGTGGTTCCCCGCACCACGACGGTGCCGGTCAGCACGGTGAACTCACTGGCGCCGTCTGCGGCGCAGCGGGCCACGAAGGTGGCGTTGCGGGCCAGGGCGGCGGCGGTGGGGGTGCGGGCCTCGTACTGGCCTCGGCGGGAGCGGTCGGGGGCGGTGCGGTGGAAGCTGTTGCCCGGCCCCAGGCGCAGCACCAGGTGGGGCCGGCCGTCGGGGTCGGCGATGCGGTCGAGGGCGGCGGTGGCGTTGGCATCGAGCCTGGTGGACGACCCGTCGAAGTGCTCGAGCTCCGCGACGGACTCCGCACCGGCGAGGACATCGTCCCCTTCGTGCAGCGCGCGCGGTCCGGCCATCCTCCGGTTATCGGCGCGTCGAGCGGCGAGGTTGACCATCCTCCGCTCCGGGGGGCCGGCGCGGGACAATGGGACGCCGAGCAGGGACGTCACAGGAGGCGCCGCCGTGCCCGATTACTACGCCGGGGAGCAGGTTGCCGTCATCGACGCGGACGGGGGGTCGGGAGCCACGGCCGTCCTCCAGGGGATGCTGGCCACCCTTTCGGAGGTGTTGGGCGGCCTCGACGCCCGCCTCGACCGCCTGGAGGCCCGCCTCGACCAGGTCGTGGGGAGCCGCGACCGCGCCGCCGACGCCGTCGCCGCCCTGGGGGTGAGCGTCTCGTCCCTTACGCACCGTTTCGAGGAACTGGCGTCGGCCGACGACGACGGTCCGGCGATCGACCTCGACGCCGTGGCCGGGGCGGTCGTCCAGCGCTTGCACGATCGGCTGGCCGTGCTCGACTCGCTGGTGCCCGACGCTTCCCGTCAGGCGGCGGAACGGGCCGAATTGGTGGAACGGATCGAGGGCGTGCGTGGCGGGTTGGCCGAAGAGGTGGCCGAACGCCTGGCCCCCGCCGTGGTGGCCCTGCCCCAGCAGGTGGCCGTCGCCTTGGGCGAGCAGGTGGCCTACATCGCCGCCTCGTTGCCCGAACAGGTGGCCGCGGCCCTTCGCACCCAGGTCGACGGCATCGGTGCTGCGCTGCACGACGAGACGGCCCGCATGGTGGCGTCGGTGAACGCCGCCGTGGCCGAACAGGTGACGAGCCTCGCCTCCTACCTGCCCGAGGAGGTCAGCGGGCCTGTTCGCCAGCGGCTCGATGCCATGTCGGAACAGGTGGTCGCCGCCCTGCACCATCGCGTCGACGACCTGGCCGCCGGGTTGGGTGCAGGCGTGGCCGAACAGGTGGCAGGCCTCGCTGCCTTCCTCCCCGAGCAAGTGGCCGCCGCCGTGCGCGAGCAGGTCGCAGGCGTGGGGGAACAGGTGGCGGGCGTGGCCGCGCTGCTGCCCGAACAAGTGGCGGGCGCGCTGCAGGAACAGGTTGCCGCCATCCCCGGCACCGTCGACGCCCTCGTGGCCGACCAGGTGGGGGATGCGTTGCGCCGGCAGGCCGAGGCCATGCCCGGTGTCGTCAACGCCGCGGTGGCCGACCAGGTGGCGAGCCTGGCTGCGTTCCTCCCCGAGCAGGTGGCGGGGGCGTTGCGCGAGCAGGTGGCAGGCGTTACCGCCGCCGTCCACGAGTCGGTGACCGAACAGGTGGCCGGGCTGGCTGCCTTCCTTCCCGAACAAGTGGCGGCCGCGGTGCGCGAGCAGGTGGCGGGCGTCGGCGAACACGTGGCGGGCGTCGCCGCCCACCTCCCCGAGCAGGTGGCCGCCGCCGTGCGCGAGCACGTCGAAGCCGTCGCGGGCCAGGTGGCCGAGGAGGCCGCCCAACTCCATTCGCATCTCGACAGCGTGGGCGGCACGACGGCGGCACAGCTCGAAGGTGCTGTCCGGCAACACGTCGAGGGCATGGCGCACCAGGTGGCGGCGTCGGTCAGTGGGGTGGTGGCCGAACAGGTCACAGGGCTGGCCGCCTTCCTGCCCGACGAAGTGGCGGGCGCCTTGCGGGGCCACGTCGACAGCCTCGCCGGTCCGTTGGGCACGGGCGTGGCCGAACAGGTCGCCGCATCGGTGCGCGAGGAACTGGCTGCCCAACTGTCGGCCTCCAACGAACTGGTTACCGAGCGGGTGGCCGACGTGGTGGGCGCCTTCGCCGGATGGCTGCCCGCACAGGTGGCCGAACACGCCGCGGGCCGCATGGCCGCCGCCCAGGAAGAGTTGGCAGCCGCTGTGCGCGAGAGCGTGGCCGTGGCCTCGGCGCTGCCCGACGCCGTGCGGGGGCCGATCAGCCAAAGCACCGATGCCGTGCTGGCCCGCCTCGCCGAACTGGCTTCCTCGGTCGACGCCATCGCCTTCGGCGTGTCGTCGCTCACCGACGTGCTGCAGGCCGACGACGAACCTGAGGTCGACGTGGCCGCCGTGGTCGCCGCCGAAGGCGACCGGGTACGCGCCGCGTTCACCTCGGTGCAAGAGGCGTCCGTGCGGTCGCTGTCGTCGGAGGTGGCGAAGGCCGAAGCAGCCCTACGTCGGGCCTTCGACGAGGCCATGGTCGTGCTGGCCGAGCGCCACGACGGCGGCGTCTCGTCGCTCGCTCAGGCTATCGAGGCGGTGCGAGCCGACCTCGACGGCCCTGAAGTGCCCGAGTTGTTGGCCCGCCACGCAGCGGGGACCCGCGACGACATGGCCCGGTTGGAGACAGTTCTCCGGGGCCAAGTGGCCGAGGTGGCAGGACGGGCCGGTTCGATGACCGACGTCATCGGCAGGCTCGACGCCCGCCTCCACGAGATCGTCGACGGGGTGCGGGCGCTGACCCGCAACCTGGACTTGCTCCGCCGCCAGGAAGAGCCGGTCTAGCCGGTCTAGAAGGCGGCGGAGCCTGCGTCCCAGACGCTGGGGGCGATCCACAGCAGCAGGCCCAGTGGCAGGAAGCCGATGGAGTTCCCGCGGCCTGCCCGCCCCGCGGCGAAGGCGGCGATGGCGAAGCAGATTGCCGCTGCGAGGTAGAAGAGAAAGCGGATCGTGGGATCCATCGAAACCTCCGGCTGGTAGGCCATCCTGGGGGTGTGGACGTGCTCGCCTTCACCTGTCCCCGCTGTTCGTCCGACGTAACCGCCCGCTTCTACGGGCCCTGCGTCGAGTGCCGGGACGCTTTGCGTGCCATGGGCGGAACCGCCCGCGACGTCGAGGTCGCGGCCTACGAGCCGAAGATGAACGTCACGCCCAATGCGGTGGCCACGAAGGAGTAACCGGGTTGCTGATAAGTCCTCATCTTCTGGTGTGGACTGCCGATCCAGACAGCAGCAAGGGGGCGGGACAACAATGAACAACGACATCGAAGTCATCCAAAACCTGCTCGTGTACGGCGTCGACACCGAGGGCGAAGAGCTGCGGGTCGACATCTACGGCGGCGAAGACTGCGTGTGCGGCACCCTGATCTACCGGTTCACCGATCCGGTCGAGTTGGGTGAGCGTGCCGAGCTCCTGCGCCGCTGGTGCGCCGACGCCACCCCGGTCACCTACGTGCGCCGCGACGGGTCGGCCGCCCTCATGGACGAGCTCTCGCTGCTTACCGACGCGCTCGAAGCCTGACGCCGAGGCGTCGCCGGTTCAGGCGACGACCCGGAACAGTTCCTCGAAGCTCGTGCGACCTTGCGCCACCTTGCGCAGGCCGTCCTCCCGCATCGTCAGCATGCCCTCGGCCCGCGCCTGCTCGCGCACTCGCTCGGTGGGCGCGTGCTGCAGCACCAGGCCGCTGACGGCCTCGCTCATGGGCATGACCTCGTGGACGGCGAAGCGCCCTCGGTAGCCGGTCTTGCCGCACGTCCCGCAGCCCTCGGGACGGAAGAACGTCGTGCCCTCGAGCGGCCAGTCATCGCGCCACCCGGCCGCTGCCAGTTCCGCCTCGGTGGGCGTGTAAGCGGCCTTGCACCGCTGGCAGAGCTCGCGGGCCAGCCGCTGGGCCACCACGCACGACACGGCCGAGGTCACCAGGAACGGCTCCACCCCCATGTCGAGCAGTCGGGCCGGCGTGGAGGCGGCGTCGTTGGTGTGCAGGGTCGACAACACCAGGTGGCCGGTCAGCGCCGCCTCGACGGCGATGGTGGCCGTCTCCTGGTCGCGGATCTCGCCCACCAGCACGATGTCGGGGTCGGCCCGGAGGATCGAACGCAGGGCGTTGGCGAAGGTCAGTCCCGCCTTGCGGTTGACCTGCACCTGCTTGATGCCCGCCATGCGGTATTCGATGGGGTCTTCGACGGTGATGATCGACTTCTGGGGGTCGTTGATCTCGGCCAAGGTGGCGTAGAGGGTGGTCGACTTGCCCGACCCGGTAGGCCCGGTCACGAGGATGGCCCCCCACGGGCGGCGGTACGCCTCCCGGTAGCGGTCGCCCGTCTCGGGCAGGAAGCCCATCTCGTCGACGCCCACCAGGCCGCTCTTGCGGTCGAGCACCCGGATGACCAGCGCTTCGCCCTGGGCGGTGGGCAGGGTCACCAGGCGGAAATCGACCCGGCGCCCTTCGAGGGGCACGGTGATGCGGCCGTCCTGGGGCAGGCGGCGCTCGGCGATGTCGATGTCGCCCATGATCTTGAGCCTGCTGATCACGCTGGCCTGGATCGAGCGGGGCACCCGCATGATGTCGTGGAGCACCCCGTCGACCCGGAAGCGGATGCGCAGTTCCGACTCGCCCGGCTCCAGGTGGATGTCGGAGGCGCCTTCGTGCACGGCCCGGGTAATGAGCTCGTTGACGAACTGGACGACGGGGGCGTCCTCGGTGGCGTTCTGCACCGGCGCATCGTCGACGTCGTCGACCTCGACGAGCTTCATGATGTCTTCGGCCTTGGTCGACCACACTCGGTCGATGGCCCGCTTCAATGGGGCCGCCTCGACCATGACCGGCTTGATCTCCTGGCCGGTCATCGAGCGGATGTCGTCGACGGCGAAGACGTCGGCCGGGTTGGCCATGGCCACCACCAAGCGGCCGTCCTCCCACCCGATGCCGAGCGCCTGGTGACGACGGGAGAACGACTCGCGCACCAAGCGGGCGGCGGTGAAGTCGAGGGCGCGGTCGTCGAGGTCGACGAACTCGGCGCCCAACTGCCCGGCCAGGATGCGGGTGAGCTGGCCGTCGGTGATGACGCGTTTTTCCACCAGGATGCGCCCCAGCCGGTCGCCGGTGCGCTTCTGCTCGGCCAAGGCCAGCATGAGCTGGTCCTCGGTCACCAAGCCCGAGTTGAGCAGCACCTCGCCCAGCCGAAGGCGGGGCGAGGTGCGCGTCACCTCGATGTCTTCACCCTGCATGTCCCCATTCTGCCTGGCGCAGGACGGGCGTAGCTGTAGGGAGGCTCAGTTGGTGGCCGACTGGTCGACCTCGCCCCGCCAGCCGCCCTCTTCGGTGCCGCGGGACTCGATGAACTCCTTGAACCGGGCCAGGTCGCCCTTGGTGCGCCGCTCCACGAAACCGAGGGCGTCGCCCACGGTCTCGACGAAGCCTTCAGGCTCGTACTCCATCTGGAGCATGACCTTGGTGCGGTTCTCGTCGAGGCGGTGGAAGGTGACGACGCCGGCGTGCGCCTGGCCGTCGACGGTCTTCCAGGCCACGCGCTGGTCCGGGGTCTGTTCGGTGATCTCGGTGTCGAACTCACGGCTGACTCCGCCGATCTCGGCCACCCAGTGGTTCGTCGTGTCGGTCACCTGCGTCACCGACTCCACGCCTTCCATGAACTTCGGGAAGGACTCGAACTGGGTCCATTGGTTGTACGCCGTGCGCACGGGCACGTCGACTTCGATGCTCTGTTCGATGCTCGCCATAGGGGAGTTCTTCCCCGTGCGCCGTCACTTGACGCCGAGCAATTGCTCCACGGGCTCGATGGCGAAGTAGACGACGAACAAGGCGGCGATGACGTAGAGCAGCGCATGCACGTCGCGGCCCCGGCCCCGCAGCAGCTTGATGACGACGAAGCTGATGAAGCCTGCGCCGATGCCGTTGGTGATCGAGTAGGTGAACGGCATGAGGATGATGGTGAGGAAGGCGGGGATGGCCAGGTCGTAGTCGTCCCACGGGATGTCGCGCACCTGGGTCATGAGCAGGAAGCCCACGACCACGAGGGCGGGCGAGGCCGCTTCGTAGGGCACCACGGCGGCCAGCGGTGTGAGGAACAGCGCCCCGATGAACAGCACGCCGGTGACCACCGAGGCCAGGCCGGTACGAGCACCGTCGCCCACACCCGCGGCGGACTCGATGTAGGTGGTGTTCGACGAGGCCGAGGCGGCACCGCCTGCGACGGCGGCCAGCGAGTCGACCAGCAGCACGCGTCGCACGCCGGGGAGGCGGCCGTTCTCGTCGAGCAGGTCGCCCTCGGAGCCGACGCCGACGACCGAGCCCATGGTGTCGAAGAAGTCGGCCAGCATCAGGGTGAAAATGAACAGCAGGGCGCTGACGACGCCCACTTGGGCAAAGGAGCCGCCCAGGCTGAACTCGCCCAGCAGCGAGAAGTCGGGCATGTCGAACACGGACTTGGGGACGTCGGGCACGTTGAGGCCCCAACCGGTCGGCGTGATGGTGCCGTCGGCGCCGATCTGGGCGGGCACGTCGACAACGGCGTTGAGGGCGATGGCAAAGGCCGTCGTCACCAGGATGCCGATGAGGATGGCGCCCTTCTGGCGCCGGGCCACCAGGACGGCGGTGAGGATGAGGCCGAAGGCGAAGACCACGGTGGGCCACCCGAGCAGGCGGCCGCCGATGCCGAGGTTGACGGGCACGGGGGTGTTGAGGGCGTCGGGGTTGCGGCGCACGAAGCCCGCGTCGACGAAGCCGATGAGGGCGATGAACAGGCCGATGCCCACGCTGATGGCCCGCTTGATCGACAGCGGGATGGCGTTGAACACCGCTTCGCGAAAGCCGGTGAGGACGAGGGCGGTGATGACGAGCCCTTCGATGACGACGATGCCCATGGCTGCGGCCCACGTCATCTGCGGCGCCAGTTGGAAGGCGACCACCCCGTTGAGCCCCAGGCCTGCGGCGAGGGCGAAGGGGTAGCGGCCGACGATGCCCATGAGCATGGTCATGACGGCGGCCACCAGGGCGGTCGACGCGGCCACCGCGGCGAAGGCCAACCGCCGTTGGTCGGCGTCCTGGCCGCTGGAGAGGATGATCGGGTTGAGGACCACGATGTAGGCCATCGTGAAGAAGGTGGCGACGCCGCCACGGATTTCCGTGCGCACGTCGGACCCTTGGGCCGAGACGCCGAACCAGCGATCAAGGGTGGGGGCCATGGCCGCGAAGTGTACGGCGCCCTACCATGTCGCCCGCGGACTGTGAGACGGCGGAAGGACGGCGTTGGAGCAAGGACAGGACCGGCCCACCGGGGACCGCGCGGAGCTCGAGCGCCAGATGGCCGTGGCCCGTCGCTTGCGGGCCACCGCAGAGGTCGCCGCTCGCCTGGCGCCGGTGCGCGACCTGGCGGAAGTGGCCCGGGTGGCGGCCGACGCCGTGGTCGACGACCTCGACCTCGACGGCGCCGAGGTGTGGCTGGCCGAGCATGGCGAGGCGGTACGCCTGCGGCTCGTGGCGGTTGCGGGCACCGGCACCGGCGTGGTGGGCGACACCGTCGAGGTCGAGACCGGCGCCACGTTGGTGGCCGACACGGCGCGCACGCAGTTGCCGGTGGTCGTCAACGAGTTGGGCGGGCCGCACCGGGCCGCCGCACTGTCGCCCATCGCGCTCGACGACGAACTGCAGGCGGTGGTCGTCGCCTACTCGGCGGTTCCCATCCCGGTGGAGGTGGCCGACGTGCTGGCCGCATTCATGTCGGTGGTGACGGCGTCGTTCAACACCGCCGGGTTGCTGGTGCGCGAGCGGGCGAGCAAGCAGCGGTTCGCCTTCCTGGCCGAAGCAGGCGAGTTGCTGGCGGCGTCGCTCGACTACACGGTCACGCTGCGCAACGTGGCGGCGTTGGCCGTCGAGGCGTTGGCCGACTGGTGCGCAGTCAGCGTGGTGGGTGACGACAGCGCGATCACACGGGTGGCGGTGGCCCATGCCGATCCGGCCAAGGCGGCGCTGGCGGCGTCGTTGGAGGACCGCTTCCCCGTCGACCCGACTGCCGCCACCGGGGTGGCCAAAGTGGTGGGTTCGGGGCAAGCCGAGTTCATCGCCGAAGTGCCCGATTCGTTGCTGGTGTCGACGTCGATGGGCGACGAGTACCTCGCAGCCCTGCGGACGTTGGGGTTCCGCTCCACCATGATCGTGCCCATGAACGCCCGCGGCCGGACGGTCGGGGCGATCACCTTCGTGCGGGGCGACGACAGCGTGGCCTATGTGCCCGCCGACCTGGCGCTGGCCGAGGAGCTGGCCCGGCGGGCTGCGGTGGCCGTCGACAACGCCCGCTTGCACCGCCAGGTGCGCGAGGGCGAGGAACGGTTCCGTTCGTTCGTTGACAGCCTCGGCGCCGTGGTGTGGGAGGCCGAGCCCGCCACGCTGCGCTTCACCTTCGTCAACCAGCAGGCCGAAGCCATGCTCGGCTACCCGGCATCGCGCTGGGTCGACGAGGTCGACTTCTGGTCCTCGCACGTGCACCCCGACGACCGGGAGTGGGTGGCCGACTTCTGGCGGGCGGCCACCGACGCGGGCGACCACTACGAGTTCGAGTACCGCATGCTGGCCGCCGACGGGCGGGTGCGGTGGCTGCGCAACATCGTCTACGTGGCCGCCGACGAGCAGAGCCAGTCGGAGCGGTTGCTCGGGCTCATGGTCGACGTAACCGAGCGGCGCCAGTGGGAAGACGAGCTGCGGGCCAGCCGGGCCGAGTTCGCCGAGTTGGCGCGGACCTTGCAGGCCAGCCTGCTGCCGCCGCACCTGCCCGAGATCTTCGGCCTGGAGGTGGCGGCCCACTACCGGCCCGCCGGGCACGGCGTCGACGTGGTCGGCGACTTCTACGACCTGTTCGAGGTGGGGCTCGACGGGTGGGGCGTCGTCATGGGCGACGTGTGCGGCAAGGGCGCCGAGGCCGCGGCGCTGACCGCACTCACCCGCTACACGGTGCGGGCCGCCGCTATTCGTGAGCGGCTGCCCAGCCGGGTGCTGCGGTTGTTGAACGAGGCGGTGCTGACGGCCGAGACGGGGGAGCGGTTCTGCACCGCGGTGTACGGGCTGGTGGTGCCCGATGGTGACGGGGTGATCTGCACGGTGGCGTGCGGCGGGCACCCGCTGCCGATGGTGCTCCGGGTCGACGGCCGGGTCGAGCAGGTGGGGCGGGCCGGGTCGCTGATCGGGCTGTTCCATGAGGTCGAGCTGCACGACGAAGGCGTGTACCTGGGGCCGGGGGATGCGCTGCTGTTCTTCACCGACGGCGTGGTCGAGGCCCGCCGGACGGGCGAGCAGTTCGGTGACGCGAAGCTGGAGGCGTTGCTGGCGTCGTGCGCCGGCATGCGGGCCGACGAGCTGGTGGCGGCCGTGGTGGCAAGCGTGGCGGAGTTCGAAGAAGGCGAGGCGGGCGACGACCTCGCGCTCGTGTGCCTGCGAGTGCCAGGCTGATCCCATGGAGATCGCCGAGGCACTGGACTTCATCCGGGAGAACCACCGAGCCGTGCTGGCCACCCGCCGGGCCGACGGGCGGCCGCAGATGTCGCCCGTGATGGCGGGGGTCGACGAGGAGGGCTTCGTCGAGATCAGCAGCCGGGAGACGGCCATGAAGGTGCTGAACGCCCGGCGTGACCCGGCGGTGTCGTTGTGCGTGTTCCCCGACGGGTTCTTCGGCTCGTGGGTGCAGGTCGACGGCGTCGCCTCAGTGGTGTCTCTGCCCGAGGCCATGGACCGGCTGGTGGCGCTGTACCGGCGCATGGCAGGCGAACACCCCGACTGGGACGAGTACCGCACCGCCATGGGACGAGAAAAGCGAGTGGTGCTCCGGATCGCCGTCGACTCCGCCGGCCCCACCCGCGCCGGCTAGGCCACTCCCGAGTACATAGCTCACCGATTCGGTGAGCTATGTACTCGGGACGGCCTCGAAGGCGTCGTCGTGGCTGATGCTTATGTCGGTCCGGCCTGACCGGTAGCCGCCGATCGCTCGTACGGCGCGCTGGCGCCGGGAGTGCGTTGTTAGGTGCTGGTCGAGCGCCTCTCTGATGACCTCGGCGATCGAGATCCCGCGGGCCGCGGCTGCCACCTGTACGGCGCGTGCCTGGTCGTCGGTGAGCCGGGCTTCGATGCGGACCTTGGGCACTTTCACTCAACCTCGAAGCGGGCGGGAGTGGCGTAGATGTTGGCGGTGCCGTTGCGGACGAAGGCGGCCAGGCCCATCTCCACGCGGCGGGCCGTTTCCACCGCCAGGCTCGACGGCGCGGAGACGGCGCACAGCACCGGCACGCCTGCCACGGCGGCCTTCTGCACCAGCTCGTAGCTGACGCGGCCCGACAGGGCGACGACGTGGTCGCTCAGCGGCAACCGGTGGTCGAGCACCGCCCGCCCGATGAGCTTGTCGAGGGCGTTGTGGCGCCCCACGTCCTCGCGCACCTCGACCAGATCGCCGTCACGAGTGAACAGCCCCGCAGCATGGAGCCCACCGGTGCGGTCGAACAGCGCCTGCGCGGCACGCAGCTTGTCCGACAACCCCAACACCGTCGACATGGCCACCGGCGGCCCCGGCGGCAGCACGCCGCACCGAAGCTGCAACCGGTCGAGCGTGGTCGTGCCGCACACCCCGCAACTGGCCGTCGTCGTCGTACGCCGGGCGATGCCGTCGAGCTCGACCTCGTGCGTCAGCCGCACCGACACCACGTTGAACTCCTGCGGCTCGTCGGCCCCCAGTTCGCAGTACTTGATCGTCGATACCTCGTCGGCCGAAGCGATCAGCCCTTCGCTCAACAGGTACCCGACGGCGAGCTCGAAGTCGTGGCCGGGCGTGCGCATCGTCACCGACAGCGCCTCGCCGTTCACCTGTATCTGCAGCGGCTCCTCGGTGACAAGGGTGTCGGGCAACTCCACGGCCCGTCCGTCGCGCACCGCCGTCATGCGGGTGGACGTGACGGTGCGACGGGTCACAGGCCCAACCGCGCCAGGTCGTCGGGCGTGTCGACGTCGGCGAACTCGCCGGCCGGCGCGAAGTCGGAGAGCCACTCGACCTCGACGGCATCGAGCAGCGCCGTCATGCGCCTCTCACCGGCCGCCACCAGCGCGGGCACCGCCGCCAGAGCGGCCGCGCTGTACCGAGCGCACAGCGGCTGCGCCCGACCGCCGACCACCGGGACCGCCGTCGCCGCCCGGGCGGCGCGCCGACGCACCAAGTCGACCGACACGAACGGCAGGTCGCAGGCCAGCACCACCGTGTCCGCGGCCGGGACCATGGCCAGCGCGGCCAGCGGCCCCTCGCGCCCCACGTCGTCGATGCACGGCAGCCCGGTGGTTCCTGCACCGACCTCCACTACCGGTCCGTCGAGCGCCTCTTGCAGCACCGCGGCCAAGCGCATCGCCACGGGCAGCCGGGCCTTGTCGCGCCCGAGGCGCCGGCTGGCACCCCCGGTCAGCAGCACCCCGGCAACGGTCACCCCGCCATTGTCGCGGGTCAGCCCGGCGTCAGCTTCCAGATCTGCCCGACGAGCGACATGGCGTAGAGCTCGCCGTCGGCGTCCTCGCCGAACGACACCAACTGGTCGAGCAACACGCCGAGCGGGCGTTCGGCCACCACCTTTCCGTCCTTCTGGCTGAGCAACGACACGTTGCCGCCGCACAGCTCGCCGTAGACGTAGGTGCCCACCAGGTCGGGGATGGCCTTGCCTCGGTAGACGTAGCCACCCGTCACCGCGCAGAACGTCTTGCTGCGGGCGATCGACTTCAGCGGCGGCACGTGGTCGGCGGGCGGCGAGCCTGTGAAGCGCACGGCGCCCTCGAAAGCGGGCCAGCCGAAGTTGGCGCCCTTGGCCGAGGCGGCCAGCAAGTCGATCTCCTCGGCGTTGGCTTCGCCCACGTCGCCGATCCACAGGTCGCCCGTCGCCCGGTCGAGCGAGAAGCGCCACGGGTTGCGCAAGCCGTAGGCGTAGATCTCGGGCAGGGCGCCCGCCCGCCCCACGTACGGGTTGTCGGCGGGCACCGTGTAGGGCTTGCCGCCCGACGGCTTGGGGTCGATGCGCACGATGGTTCCCAACAAGTTGCCGAGGTCCTGCGCCGCCTGGCGCCCTGTCGGCGTGCGCACGCCGCCGTCGCCGAACGACACCCACAACAGCCCCTTGCCGTCGACGACCAGGTTGCCCCCGTTGTGCACCGACGCGGGCTGGTCGACGAACAGCAACTCGCGCCGCGACGCAGGGTCGGCCCGCTCGCCGGCCATGGTGTAGGCGGCCACCCGGCTGTCTGTCTTGTTGTCGGTGTAGCTGACGTACATGGTGGTGCCGTCGGGCGAGAAGGCCAGGCCCAGGAAGCCGCCTTCCCCTGTGGTGCCCACCTCGGAGGCGATGTCGAGGGCGGGCGGGTCGACGGGCTTGCCGTCCTTGATGGCCCGCACCGTGCCCTCCCGCTCACCGACGTACAACGCCCCCTGGCGATGCGTCACCACCGTGGGGAACTTGGCCGTGGCGATGTGGGTCCACTGCACGTTGAGCCCGTCGAGCTGCTGCTGCGTGGGAGGGCCCGCGGGCGCCGCCGGTGGCCCGCCGGTGGTCGACGTGGTGGTCTCGGACGAGGTGTCGTCGTCACCCCCGCCGCCACAGGCACCCGCCACGAGGGCGGCCACGACGAGGAGGATGCGCAGGCGGGGAAGCGGCATGGGCGGGAAGGATGGCAAACGCGGCCCGGCGTGGTCGAGGCGGACGAGGGGTAGGAGCGCTTCGTGGAGACCACGTCGACAACTGCGCCGCGGCTGCTGGGGGGCCGTTACCGCTTGGGCCCGCCGCTCGGCCGGGGCGGGATGGCCGACGTGTTCGAGGCCGTCGACGAACGCCTGGGTCGGCCGGTGGCCGTCAAGATGCTGCGCCGCCCGCTGCTGCGCAACCCCGACGTGCGGGCCCGCTTCGAGCAGGAAGCCCGCTCCGCCGCCCGCCTCTCGCACCCCAACGTCGTCGCCATCTTCGACACCGGCGAGGACGACGGCCTGCCCTACCTGGTGATGGAGCGGTTGCCGGGCGAGACCCTGGCCGACCGCTTGGGGGGGCCACAGGAGCCCGAGTGGGTGGTGCGGGTGGCGGGCGACGTGCTCGGCGCGCTGGCCGCGGCCCACGCCGCAGGGGTCGTGCACCGTGACGTCAAGCCCGGGAACATCCTCCTCGGCGCCGACGGCTGCGCCAAGGTGGCCGACTTCGGCATCGCCAAGAGCGCAGAGGCGGCGACGGGCAACGACACCACGGCGACCGGCATGTTGCTCGGCACCCCGGCCTACCTGGCGCCCGAACGCATCGACAGCCAGCCGGCCACGCCGCAGTCCGACCTCTACTCGTTGGGAATCGTGCTCTACGAGGCGCTGGCCGGCCGCAAGCCGTTCGAGGCCGACACGCCCCTCGCCGTCGCCAGCGCCATCCGCCACGCCGAGCCCCCCGCCCTCTCGTCCCTACGACCCGACCTCGACCCTGCCTTGGTGGCCGCCGTGGAACGGGCCATGGACAGGGAGCCCGCCGACCGGTTCAGCGACGCCGCCGAGATGGCCGACGCGTTGGGAGCGGGCTTGGCCGCCGAGGGCGTCGGCATGGACGCCACGACCATGATGGCCACGGGCGACGCCACCACGGTGGTGCCGGTTGCCCCCGCCGCCGCGGGGGTCCGCCATCGCCAGTCGCGCAACCCCGTCGTGTCGCCCACCATGCTCCTGGGCGCGGCAGCGGTGGTGCTGTTCATCCTGTTCCTCGCCATGGCCGCGGGCCGCAACGGCGACGACGGCGGCGTCGACCGCGGGTCGCTGGCGGGACGCATCCGCGACCTGGCCGAACGCGTGAAGGTGGGCGACGGGCCCAAGGGACCGGAACTGAGCCAGCGGCTCGGCCAGGTGGCGAGCGATGTCGACGCGGGGGGCGGCTCCGACGCTGCCAACCGGTTGCTCGTCGATGTGGCCACGTGGCACCAACAGCGCCAGCTCTTTGACACCGCGGCCAACGAGACCATCGACCTGCTGCGTCAGATCCCCGGCGCGGCGCCGCCCACGGTCGCCACGACGCCGCCCACCACTGCCGCGCCCGTGGTGGTGCCGCCGCCCGCAGACAACACCGACAAGGACGACGACCAAGGTGAGAAGAAGGGCAGGGGCAAGGGCAACGATTAGCCTCTGACGCCGTTGGAACCCGTCGAAGCCCTCGACCGCATCGCCTATCTGCTCGAACGATCGCGAGAGCCGACCTATCGCGTGCGGGCCTTCCGTGGCGCGGCCGACGCCATCCGTGACCTCTCCCGGGCCGACGTCGAAGCCTTGGCGGCGGCGGGGAAGTTGCGGTCGTTGTCGGGGGTGGGGGAGAAGACCGAACGGGTCATCGTGCAGGCCTTGGCGGGGGACGTACCGAGTTACCTGGCCCGCCTGGAGGAGCACAGCCCCGACCCGGCCGAAGGCATCGGCGCCGCCCTGCGGGCCGCCCTGCGAGGCGACTGCCACACACATTCGGACTGGTCCGACGGGGGCAGCCCCATCGAGGTGATGGCCGAGGCCGCTCGCGACCTGGGCCACGAGTACGTGGTGCTGACCGACCACTCGCCCCGGCTGACCATCGCCAACGGGTTGTCGGAGGACCGCCTACGACGACAGCTCGACGTCATCGACGAGCTCAACGAGAAGCTGGCGCCGTTCCGCATCCTCGCCGGCATCGAGGTCGACATTCTCGAGGACGGCAGCCTTGACCAGTCACCGGAACTGCTCGACCGCCTCGACGTGGTGGTGGCCTCCGTCCACTCCAAGCTGCGCCAGGAACCCATCGGCATGACGTACCGGATGGTGCGGGCGCTGGAGAACCCCTACGTCGACATCCTCGGCCACTGCACCGGGCGCATCGTCGTCGGCCGGGGGCGGCCGGAGTCGACCTTCGACGCCGATGCCGTCTTCACGGTGGCCGCCGCCTACGACAAGGCCGTCGAGGTCAACTGCCGGCCCGAGCGCCTCGATCCGCCGCGGCGGCTGCTCTCACAGGCGGTCGAGGTCGGGTGCCGGTTCTCCATCGACACCGATGCCCACGCGCCTGGCCAGTTGGAATGGCAGCCGTTCGGCTGTGACCGGGCCGCCGAATGCGGGGTGACCGAGGATCGGGTGGTCAACACACTCCCGGCCGACGAGCTCGTGGCCTGGACCCAGTCACACCGCGCCGGCTAGTGACGGGGCACTAGTTCTGGTCCGGGAATCCCGCGTCAGAGCGCGGGATTCCCGGACCAGAACGACTCGGCGGGGGTCGGCGAGCCGTAGGCGGAGCCCTGGGCGGCGTCGCAGCCCATGGCCTCCACCAGCTTGCGCTGCAAGTCGGTCTCGACGCCTTCGGCCACTGCCCGCAACCCCAGGGCGTGGGCCAGTTCGACCACGGCGGACACGACGGCGGCCGGTGCGCCTTCCCGATCGAGGTCGTGCACGAAGGTGTGGTCGATCTTCAGGAAGTCGATGGGGAAGTGGCGCAGGTGGGCGAGCGAGGAATAGCCCGTCCCGAAGTCGTCGAGGGCGACCCGCACGCCGAAGTCGCGTAGCTCCTGCAGGCGACCGCCCGCGTGCTCGACGTCGACCAGCAGCGCGCCTTCCGTCACTTCGAGGCACAGGTCGCGGCCCGACAACCGAGCGGCATCGAGCGTGCGGCGCACCATGCCGTCGAGGTCGGGCTGGGCCAGTTGGCGAGCCGACAGGTTCACGGCCATGTAGAAGCTGTCGTCGGCCACGCCCTCGGCCCGCCAGGTGGCGAGTTGGCGGCACGCCTCGGCCAGCACCCACGCGCCGATGGGCACGATGAGCCCGATCTCCTCGGCCAGCGGCAACCACACATCGGGGGCCATCGACCCGAGCGACTCGTTCTGCCATCGGGCCAGGGCTTCGGCCCCGACCACCCGTCCTGACAGGGGCTCGACGATGCGCTGGTAGTGCACGGTGAACTCGTTGCGCTCCAGCGCCCGGTGCAGGGCGTTCTCGATCTCCAGGCGGGCTACCGCCCCGGCCCGCATCTCGTCGTCGAACAGCACCCAGCGGGCCTTGCCCCGCTGCTTGGCCTGGTACATGGCGGCATCGGCATCGCGCACCAAGGCCTCGGGCTGGTCGGCCGAGCTCGTGGCCAAGGCGATGCCGACGCTGCTGCTGAGGTAGGCCTCGGCGTCCTCCATCTGAAAGGGCTTGGCCACCGCGGCGATGATGCGGTCGGCGATGGCGATGGCGTCCTGGGGCTCGGCTATCTCCTCGCACAACACGGTGAACTCGTCGCCGCCGAAACGCGCTGCGGTGTCGCCGGGGCGCAGTACGCCGCGCAGGCGGCCGGCCATGGCGGTGATGAGCTGGTCGCCCACCTCGTGGCCCATGCTGTCGTTGACGATCTTGAAGCGGTCGAGGTCGAGGAAGAGCACGGCGACGGTGGTCGAGCGCCGGTCCAGCCGGGCCAACGACAGGCTCAGCCGGTCGAGGAACAACGTGCGATTGGGCAGCCCGGTCAGCGGGTCGTGCAGGGCCTGGTGCGCCAACTGCGTCTCAGCCCGCTTGCGGCTGGTGATGTCGGTATAGGAGACGAGGGCGCCGCCGTTGCCGTCGGTGTCGAGCGGGCTCACCCGGAAGCTGAACCACAGTTCGTCGTCGGCGATCGTCTCGGCGAAGTCGAGGTGGAAGGCGCGGGTGCGGCCGGTCAGCACGGCACGCACGCCGTCAGCCACCAGCGGGGCCTGCACCGAGCCCGCCCGGGCGGCCTCCTCGCACGCGGCCAGGTAGTCGGCACCGACCGGCGGGCGCCAAGGATCGTCGGGGTGCTCGTCGGCGAAACGCACCCATGCCCGGTTCACTGCCAACACGCCGCCGGTGTGGTCGAGCACCGCCGTATGTGCCGGCAATGCGTCGAGCAGCGCCCGACTCATTCCCTCCATGAGGTACCAGGATGGCGTACTTACCAGCCCGTGGCTGCACCGCCCCGGGCGCGAGGGTCGGACGCGCCGGCCAAGCGGTCGTCGCCCACCGTGATCATGTGCGCGTGGCCGAAACCGTGCCCGAACGGTTCGTCCCTTATGACCCTGTGGCCGCGCCGGCGCAGGTCGTCGTCCCACGGCGGTGCGTGGCCCTCGACGTGCACGGTGACGTCGCCGCCTGCGTCCCACGTGTCGAAGCCCATGCCGAGCACCCAACGTCCGGCGGCGACGACGTCGCCGGGAGACTGGCCCGCGTGGAGCCACCGGGCCAGGAGCTGGAGGATGACCTGGGGCTGGGCGTCGCCGCCCATGGAGCCGACGACGGCGGTGAGGGTGTCGTCGGCCGGGTGGGTGGCCAGTGCGGGGCTGAGCGTGTGGGGCGGGCGGCGGCCGGGGCCGTACTCGGCGGGATGCCCCGGCGTGAGCGAGAACCCGATGCCGCGGTTCTGCAGGAAGATCCCGGTGTTGGGTTCGTAGAGGTGCGAACCCCAGCCGTTGGCGTTCGACTGGATGAGCGACACCCCCATGCGGTCGCTGTCGACGGCGCACAGGTAGATGGTGCCGCCCCGTTGGTAGGGGTCGCCGAGCACGGCGGCGCGTTCGGGGTCGACGGCGGCGCGCCGGGGGCGGAGCCGCTCCTCGGCCAACAGGGCATGGCCGTCGGCGTGTTCGAAAAGCACGTCGAGGCGGTCGTAGCCCGCTTGGCGGGCGGCCTCGATCAACAGGTGCGCCCACTGCGGGTCGTCGGGGTCGGCGGGTAGGGGGAGCCCCTCGGCGATCCACGAGCCCGCCAGGTTGAGGTAGCCCTGCGACGGGGGCGGGACCGTCCAGAGGCGGTGGCCCCACGCGTCGAGGGTGAGGGGCCGACGCCATTCGGCTGGTGAGCGGACGAGGTCGTCGGCGCTGTACTCGCCGTCGCCTAGAGCGAGCAGGCCCTCGCCGAAGGCCCCGCCGTAGAAGCCGTCGCGGCCGTGCTCGACGATGGCGTCGAGGGCGCGGGCCACGCCCGGCCTGCGCACCATCTCGCCCGGTCGGCGGACATGGGCGTAGTCGGCCGGGTCGGGCAGGAGGGCAACGGCTGCGGGCAAGGTGGCACTGGCCGGGAAGCCGTCCATCGCGTAGGCCCGAGCGGGGGCGAGCACGTCGCGAAGGGCGAGGCGGCCGAAGCGCTCGTGCAGGGCCAGCCAGCCGTCCACGCACCCGGGGACGGGCACGCTGCGGATGTCGCCGCGAGCCGGCATGGCCGTGTGGCCTTCGGCGCGCAGCCGTTCGGGGTCGGCGCCCGACCCGGCTCGGCCCGAGGCGACGAGCGCGGCGGGGTCACCGCGGCCGTCGTGCACCAGGGCGAAGAGGTCGCCGCCCATGCCGCACATGTGCTGGGTGGTGACGGCCAGGACGGCGTTGGTGGCGATGGCAGCGTCGGCCGCCGAGCCGCCGTGGCGCAGCACCTCGACCCCTGCGGCCGCCGCCAAGTGGTCGACGGCGCACACCATGCCCCGCGGGGCGTAGGTGGTGACGAAAGGTGCGTACACGGGCAGTAGCCTGGCAGGCCCATGGACCCCGCGGCCCGTTTCCAACGGCTGGTGCAGGGCTCCGAATCGGGGGTGCGGCTTGACGAGGGCGCGTTGCTCATCGCCGCCCACGCGCATCCAGGCCTCGACGTCGATGCCGAGGTGGCGCGCATCGATGCCTTGGCGGCGGCCTGTCCGGCGCCCACGTTCGAGGCGCTGCGCACGCATTTGTTCGGCACCCTCGGGTTCCGGGGCAACGTCGAGGACTACGGCGACCCGCGCAACTCGTACCTCAACGACGTGCTCGACCGTCGGGTGGGCCTGCCCATCACCTTGTCGGTGCTCGTGCTCGAGGTAGGACGGCGGCTGGGCGTGCCGTTCGTCGGCATCGGGCTGCCGGGCCACTTCGTGGTGCGCCACGAGGCGGTGCCCCGAGTGCTGCTCGACCCGTTCGAAGGCGGGCGCCTCCTCACGCCGGAGGACTGCGCCGAGCGGGTGGCGTCGATCTACGGCGACGCCGTGGCGTTCACGCCCGACATGCTGCAACCGGTCGGCACCCGCGCCATCCTGGCCCGCATGCTGGCCAACCTGAAGCAACGCTTCGCCCTGACCGGCGACGTGATGGGCGCCGAGTGGGCGCTGCGGCTGCGCACAGCCATCCCCGAGGTCGACACCCGGGAACTGGGGGAACTGGCCGGTGCGCAGGCGGCCATCGGCCACTTCCGGGCCGCGGCCGAGACGTTGGAGGACATGGCCACCCAACTGCCCGAGGACGCCGCCGCCAAGGCCGTCGCCCGCGCCCGCCGCCTCCGCGCCCGCCTCAACTGACCGCTTCGAGTACATAGCGCTTCGTTCTGAAGCGCTATGTACTCGGGGCGTGGGGTCAGCGGCCGGCGGCGGCCCAGTAGCGGTCCTTGAGCAAGCGCTTGTAGAGCTTGCCGGTGGGGTGGCGGGGGAGCTCCGCCTCGAAGTCGATCGAGCGCGGGCACTTCACGTCGGCCAGTTGCGAGCGGCAGTAGGCGATGAGCTCCCGCTCGAGCTCGGGGCCTGCGTCGGCCATGTCGACGGGCTGCACCACGGCCTTGACCTCTTCACCGAAGTCCTCGTTGGGCACCCCGAACACGGCGGCGTCCATCACCTTGGGGTGCGTGACCAACACGTTCTCGGCTTCCTGCGGATACACGTTCACGCCGCCGGTGATGATCATGTACGCCTTGCGGTCGGTGAGGTAGAGGTAGCCGTCGTCGTCGACGTAACCGACGTCGCCCACCGTCGACCAGCCCTGTTCGTTGCGCGACTGACGGGTCTTCTCGGGGTCGTTGTGGTACTCGAAATCGGTCGCCCCTTCGAACCACACGGTGCCCGACTGGCCGGGCGGCAGTTCGTTGCCTTCGTCGTCGGCGATGTGCACGATCCCGATGAGCGGCTTGCCCACGGTGCCGCGGTGAGCGACCCATTCCTCGGAGTTGCAGGCCACGAAGCCGTTGCCCTCGGTGGCCGCGTAGTACTCGTAGATGACCGGCCCGAACCAGTCGATCATCTGTTCCTTCACCGGTGCGGGGCACGGGGCGGCAGCGTGGATGACGTAGCGCAGCGACGACACGTCGTAACGGGACCGCACCTCTTCGGGCAGCTTGAGCAGCCGCACGAACATGGTCGGCACCACCTGGACGTGGGTGACCCGATGGCGCTCGACAAGCTCGAGGAACTCGACCGGGTCGAAGTGCTCCATGACGATCGCCGTGCCTCCGGCCTGGGTGACCGCCATTGTGAAGCGCAGCGGCGCGGCGTGGTACAGCGGCGCGGGCGACAGGTAGGTCATGTCGGCCTCGAAGCCGTACAGGCCCATGCCGAGCAGGGTGACGGCGGTCGGCCCGCCTACAGGGCGACCGGGGAGCGGCGTCTTCACGCCCTTGGGCCGCCCCGTGGTGCCCGACGAATAGAGCATGTCGCGGCCCTCGGGTTGCTCAGCCAGCGGGTCCGACGACGCCGTGCCCACGACGTCTTCGTACGACTCGAACCCGTCGACGGTGCCGCCCACCATGAGGCGGGTGTCGACGTCGACCTCGGGGAGCACTGACGCCGCCAGTTCCCGCTTCTCGTACGACGTGAGCAGTGCCTTGGCCCCACAGTCGCCGACGATGTAGGCCAGCTCGTTCGGCGTCAGGCGGCTGCTGGCCGCTGTGTAGTAGAGGCCCGAGCGGTGTCCGGCCCACAGCGTCTCGATGAACGTGGCGTTGTTCTCCATGCAGATGCAGATGCTGTCGCCGGGGCGCAGGCCCCGGTCCCAGAGCACCTGCGCCAGCCGGTTGGCGCCTTCGTCGAGCTGCCGGTAGGTGACGACGTCACCGCTGCCGGCCATGACGTATGCGGGCTTGTCGGGCTGCGTGGCGGCATGGGTTCCGGGGTGCATGGCGAAAGGCTACGTGCCGGGCGCCTTGCGGCAATCGTCCGAAGTGGGCATCGGCGCGTACTTCCCGCCACGACGTGCCGATACCACTATGAGGCGCTGCGCGGTAAGGGGTGCCCATGGACCACGGCGATCACAGGGCTCGACGGCAACGGCAGTCGGTGCGCGGCGTAGTAGCTGCAGGCCTGCTCGCCCTGCTTTCAGCGGCACCGGCGGCCGCCCAGGTCCCGACGGTGCCCGGGGTGACGCTGCCGACAGCGATCGCCGAAGCACCTGCGGGGCCGGAGACCGGCGGCACGACAACACCGACGCCGACGACGCTTGCGCCTTCGCCCCCTTCGGCGTCACCGCCGGCGACGACGGCAGCCCGGCCCACCACCGCTCGGACCGAGACCCGGCGTCAGCGTGTCGCGCCCAAGCCTGCGCCCCCGACGACCGTGGCAGCAGTGGTGGCGCCCGCGGCCGCCCGCGAGGAGCAGCAGGCCTCGGCGGACACCGGGGACAACGGCGCCGTGCCCATCGCTCGCGACCTCGGATTCCCCCTCGCCCTTGCGGCCTTGGTGTCGGCTTTCGTCATGGTGCAGGGCAGGCTCGACCGTCGCGACCCGAAGTTGGCCGCTGCCCCCATCTCCGTCCACGACGACCTGTTGGCCTTCGAATGAACCGGCCCGCCGAGTCCGAGCTCGTCCCCCTGGCCGATCGCCTGCTCGTGCTCACCGTCGTGCGCCTGGTGATGGCCGCCGTGGTCGTCGGCGGCGGCCATGCGGCTGCCACCACGGCGACCTACGTGGCCGTGGCCGTCGGCGCCGAGTTGGCGAGGCGCACCGCTCGCGTCCGAGGCATCGCCGTGGTCAACGTCATGCTCCTGGTCGACGGCATCTGGCTGGCCACCGCGCTGGCCGACGCGCCGAGCCTGTGGTTCCTGCTGCACCTCCACGTGGTGGCCGTGACCCTCCTGTTGTCGTATCGCACCGGGCTGAAGATCGTGGCCTGGCACACGCTCCTGCAGTTCGCCGCAGGCGTCCTCGGCGTGGCCGTCGACCCCGTGCAGTCGCTGGGCGTGTGGCTGGTGGCCTTGGGCACCGCGGCGTTCTCCTCGGTCAGCGAGCGGGAGTTGCGTCGGGGCAAGGCCGAGCTACGGGCGCATGCCGAGCTGGCCGCCGAGTTGGAGGAGACGCGCAACGCCGACGAAGTGGCATCGCTGTTGCTGGCGCACGCCGTGCGCTTCTTCGGCTTCGCCCGCGGTGCGGTCGTGCTCGGGCCGCGCTGCCGGGTGCGCACGGGCGACGTGGAGACGGTGCTGGAGGGACCGGACGGGTCGCCGCTCGGCGTGCTCGGCCGCACATGGGAAACCCGGGTGCCCGCCTTGGTACACGTCTTGGGTGACGACGACGGGCTGCTGGATGCCGCCTTGCCGTTCGCCACCAACCTCGTCGTGGTGCCGATGGTGGCCGGTGGTGCCCCCGTCGGCGCCTTGGTACTCGAGCAGGGCGGCGGTCGCCGCGTCCGCATGCGGGGCCGGGTGGTCGCCGCGGTGGCGAAGCTGGCCGCCCACGCCGCGCTGGCGTTGCGCAACGCCGCCCTGCTCGACGAGGTGGGCCGCTTGGCGCACGTGGACGCGCTGACCGGGCTGTCGAACCGCCGGGCCTTCGAGGAGGCGCTGGACCGGGAGGTCGCCAGGGCCGCGCGCAGCGGCGAGGCCGTCAGCTTGGCCATGTTCGACATCGACCACTTCAAGGCCGTCAACGACACGTTGGGCCACCAAGGGGGCGACGCCGTGCTGCGCGCCGTGGCCGCGGCCCTGGCTGACGCCTGCCGCGATGCCGACCTGCCTGCTCGTTACGGTGGCGAGGAGTTCGCCGTGCTGTTGCCCGCGTGCGGTGCCGGTGAGGCGTATCGGGTGGCCGAGCGCCTGCGGGCGGCGGTGGCGGCCACCGTCGACGTCACCATGAGCGCCGGTGTGGCTGCGCTGCCCGCCCACGCCACCTCCGCCGACGAGTTGTTGCGCACGGCCGACGACGCCCTCTACGCCGCCAAGCGGACGGGCCGTGACCGGACGGTGCGCGCCCGTGCGCGATCGTCTCGGCATGCCGTTCCGCATCGACGCCGTACCCGCCGAGGCAACCCACGACCTGCGCAGGCAAGTGCTGCGCGGGGACAGGGCTGACTCCAACGTCGTCTTCCCGGAGGACTTAGTCGACGGCGCCTTCCACTTGGCCGCCTTCGACGACGACGTGATGGTGGGCGTGGCCTCGTTCTTGCCGGAGCGCACCCCGTTCCGGCCGGGCGCGGTGGCGTGGCGCCTGCGGGGCATGGCCGTCGACGAGTCGGTACAAGGACGGGGCGCGGGAACGGCGTTGCTCGACGAGGCCGTGGCGCGCCTGCGTGGCCTGGGCGCCGAGGTGGTGTGGGCCAACGGCCGCGACACCGCGCTCCGGTTCTACGAACGCCACGGCTGGCAGGTGGTGGGCGACGGCTTCGTCACCGGCGAAGTGCACCTGCCCCACCACGTCGTCGTCTACGACGTCCCGAGTACGTAGCTCACCAGCCCGTTCCCAAAGAGGTGGGGATGGCCCCCGTGAAGAACAACCTCATCCAGGGTGCCATTCAGGCACTTCTATAGGGGGAAAGTTTCTTCATGAATCGCTTTAAACGTCTCACCATCGCGGGCGCTGCACTGAGTCTTGGTGGCATTGGGCTGAGTGGGGCCATGGCACCTGTGTCGGCCGCCTCGGTCTGCACGTCGCCGACCATCCCCGACGATTTTGTGTCGGTGTGCGTGAACTCCAGCCCTTCAGTGAGCCCAATCGGCACCGCGTCGGCCGCGGCCTCCGTCGACCTGAAGGTCTTTGGAGATGCGTACCCCGTTTGCGTTGGGCGGGTGAACGTCAACCGGACGCCAGGCACGCCCGTGGAGTACGACCCCCGCATCGTCTTCCGCTGCTACTAAAGGGCTGGACGGCATGGGCCGGAAACCTCATCGGCCCATGCCGTCCAGCGCTCACACACTCATTCCGGTGACCGAGTGCATTTTCGGGACTAGAGGCGGGCGATGCGCTGGAGGGGGAGGCGGGGGCCGTAGCGGGGGGCGCCTATGCCGCCTGCGGCCAGCAACCGCAGCACGCGGCCGCGGTGGCCCCGGTAGGGCTCGAGCAGCTCCAGCATGCGGGCATCGTCGCCGCGGGGCTCGCCCGCCAACGCCCAGCTCACCTGGTTGGGCAGGTGGTAGTCGCCCACGCTGACGGCGTCGGGGTCACCGAGGGCTACGCCTGCCACCTCGGCCGCCGTCCACGGGCCGATGCCGGGCAGCGCCGTCATGCGCTCGGGCGCCTCCTCCAGCCGTCGGGCCGCCGAGCAGGCGACCCGCACGGTGTCGGCCCGCTTGCGCTCGACGCCACAGCGGTGGAACGTCCACGACGGTGCCTGCGCCCACGCCTCGGGCGGCGGCGGCACCAGCAGGTCGACCGGTCCCGGCGCGGGCTCGCCCAGCCGCCGCACCAACGAGGCATACGACCGGCGGGCTTCCAGGCCGATGACCTTCTGCTCGAGGATCGACGGCACCAGCGCCTCCACCACGGCGCCCGTCCGGGGCAGCCGCAGCCCCCGCAGCCGCCGGTGCAGGTCGGCCACGATCGGGTGGTGGGCCACGAACGACGAGTCGTCGTCGTCGGCTCCCACCAACGCAGGCGCATGCTCGACCAGCCAGTCGGCGCCCGGCCCCCAGGCCCGCACCGTCACCTCGCCGCCCCCGGCCACGACGTGCTCCGACCCCGGCCCGTCGGGCGTGCGGGTGGCCCGCCATGCCCCGTCGGGGCCGAGCCGCATGGTGGGGTCCGCACTGCCTCGGCGCACGGGAACCAGCGTGAGCCGCAGGTTCACCGGGAAGCGGGGCCGGAATGTGCGGATGCGCATGCCCTCGGAATCGTAGGCTGCCTCGCTTATGAGTGGGCTGTTCGAAGACTTGCAGTGGCGCGGGCTCGTGCATCAGACGACCGACGCCGACCTGCCGAAGCTGATCGACAACGACTCGCTCACCGTCTACATCGGGTTCGACCCCACCGCCGACAGCCTGCACGTCGGCCACCTGCTGCAGATGTGCACGCTGCGCCGCTTCCAGCAGGCAGGCCACCGGCCCATCTCCTTGGCGGGCGGCGGCACCGGCATGATCGGCGACCCCGGCGGCAAGTCGGAGGAGCGCAACCTGCTCACCCGCGAGCAGCTCACCGCCAACCTCGAGGCCATCCGCGCCCAACTCGGCCGCTTCCTCGACTTCGAGGCGGGCGCCATGCTGCTCGACAACGGCGAGTGGTTGTGGTCGATCCCGCTGCTCGACTTCCTGCGCGACATCGGCAAGCACTTCACGGTGAACCAGATGGTGGCCAAGGAATCGGTGCGGGCCCGCCTGGAGGACCGCGAGCAGGGGATCTCGTTCACCGAGTTCAGCTACATGCTGTTGCAGGCCTACGACTTCCTCCGCCTGTTCGACGACCACGGCTGCCGCCTGCAGATGGGCGGCAGCGACCAGTGGGGCAACATCACCATGGGCGTCGACCTCATCCGCCGCCTCCGGGGCGAACACGCCTACGGGCTCACCTCGCCGCTGGTGCTCAAGGCCGACGGCACCAAGTTCGGCAAGACCGAGTCGGGCGCGGTGTGGCTCGATCCGGCCAAGACCACGCCGTATGCCTTCTACCAATACTTCGTTCGCAGCGAGGACGCCGTCGTCGGCCAGTACCTGCGCTACTTCACCTGGCTGTCGCACGAGGAGATCGAAGCCCTCGACGCCGCCACTGCCGAGCACCCGGAGCGCCGAGAGGCGCAACGCACGCTGGCTCGCGAGGTGACGGCGCTGGTGCACGGGGCCGACGAAGCAGCCAAGGCCGAGCACGCGGCGGCCGTGCTGTTCACCGACGAGATCGCCTCACTCGACGAAGCCACCCTGCTGTCGGTGCTGGCCGACGCACCCTCGGCCACCGTCGCCGCGGGCGCGTCGTTGGTCGACGCGCTGGTCGCAACGGGCCTGTCGGGGTCGAAGGGCGATGCCCGCCGGGCCTTGCAGCAGAAGGGCATCTACGTCAACGGCCGCCAGCAGAGCGAGGACCGCGAGCTCGCACGCGACGACGCCCTGCACGACCGGTTCGTGGTGCTGCGACGGGGCAAGCGGGAGCTCGCCCTCGTGGTGCTCACCGGGTGACGACGACGGTGGTGCCGACCGGCGCGAAGTTCCAGAGGTAAGCGGCGTCGCTCAAGCGCTGCCGCACGCAGCCGCTGCTGCGGTACTGGCCCAATTCCGCCTCGCTCTGCACCAACGATCCGTCGGGCCGTTGCGGTATCGAGTGGAAGCCGATCGCCAGTGTGCGGCCGTGGGCGAAGCGCACCATGTACTCCAGGCGCAGCGAGCCGCTTGTCGAGTACCGCGACTTCGAATACACCCGGTAGGTGCCTGCGCTCGGCGTGCCCGCCCGGCCCGACACCAGGTACGACTTCTCGATGTGGTTGGCCGGCACGTTGTCGACCAGCCACACCCGCTGCTGTGTGACCGAGTAGACGATGCGCCGGCCGCTGCCCGAGCCGGCGGGCAGCGGCGGGCCGTTGTCCTTGGGCGGCCGCTTCCACTCACGGGTGGGCTGCTGGCCCGGTGTGGACGGGCCCGCGCGCCGGCTCTCGGGCGGGCGTTGCGTGGGGATGCCCATGGCCAGCGGCATGCCGCCCAGGAGAGTGAGGACGGCGACCAGGGCCGCCACCAACGTCGTTCGCCGTGCCATGGCGCCGAAGGTACAGACGCGCCTAGCCCGTGCCTAGGAATTCTCTGATTCGGGCGGCCACGCCGTCCGCTTCGTCCGCCGATGCGTACTTCGTGCGGGGCCAGAAGAAGCCGCGAAGCCCGTCGCCCTTCGTACGCGGCACCACGTGCACGTGCAGGTGGGGGACCGATTGGCTCACCACGTTGTTCATGGCCACGAACGTGCCCTGGGCCTCCATGGCATCGCGCACGGCGACGGCGAGACGCTGCGCGGTGGCGAACAGCGGCCCCACTTCGTCGGCGGGCACGTCCGGAAACGTGTCGTAGTGCGTGCGCGGTACCAACAGCACGTGGCCGGGGAAGAGCGGGGTGGTGTCGAGGAACGCCAGCGCATGCGGCTCGTCGAGCACGAGGTGGGCGGGCAGGTCGCCGTCGCGGATGGCACAGAACACACATGAACGAGGCACGGTGAACGGCGAGCCTACGATCGCTGCCATGTCGGACGCGCCTGTGCACCTGTCGAGCGGCTTGCCTGAGACGGTGCTCCCGCCTCCGCCCCCCGAAGCAGCCGAACGGTTGGCCGCCGCCTTGGCCGAACCTCCTGAGCGCCGACGCGACGCGGTGGCGTCGGTGGTGGCGACGTTCCCGCGCTTCGTCGACGGCTGGGCGCGCCTCGGCGAGTTGGGCCGCGACGACATCGAGGCCTACGCCTGCTTCCGGGTGGGCTACCACCGCGGCCTCGACGCCTTGCGTGGTGCCGGGTGGCGGGGCTCGGGCTACGTGCGCTGGCGCCACGAGACCAACCGCGGCTTCCTCTTGGCTTTGGCCGGCCTGCGCCACGCGGCCGCTGCGATAGGCGAGGCCGACGAAGAGGATCGGTGCGCAGTCTTCCTGCGCCAGCTCGACCCCGACTGGGGGCATGGCCTCGCCCCGTGACGCCGACGTGACGGCGTTCGCCCGTCGCGTGGCGGAGCTCGGCACGGGCGAGGAAGCCCACGTCTTCAAGATGTCGTGGTGGACCGAGCGCATGCTCGGCTACGCCATGTCGCACCCGTCGTTCAAGACCCAGTTGTTCCGCTTCGTCGATGTCTTCCCGGCCACCAGTGCCAGCGGCGACGCCGACGTGCTGCGCCACATCGACGAGTACTTCGAGGGCGGCGACACCCCCAAGCTCATGGGGCTCGGGATCGACCTGGCCGAGCGGGTGCCGATGGGCGACCACCTGTCGGCCTCGATGGCCCGTCGCAACATCACCCGCATGGCCCAGCAGTTCATCGTGGGCTCGACGGCCTCGGAGGCAGTCGACGGGCTGCACCGGCTGTGGCGGCAAGGCAGCGCCTTCACCTGCGACCTGCTGGGCGAGAAGACGGTGACCGAGGCCGAGGCCGACCGCTACGCGGCGAGGGTGCACGAGCTGCTGTCCGCATTGCTCGACGCCGCGCCGTCGTGGGCGCCCGACGACCACCTCGAACGCGACGACCTCGGGCCGCTGCCCCGCGTGAACGTCAGCCTCAAGCCCACCGCGCTGGCATCGCTGTACTCGCCGCTGACGCGGGAAGAGGGGCTGGCGCAGGCCAAAGGCCGGCTGCGCCCCTTGCTGCGCCTGGCCGCCGAACGGGGAGCCTTCGTCTACTTCGACATGGAGCACTACGACGTGAAGGACCTCACGTTGGAGTTGTTCCGCGACCTGCTCGACGAACCGGAGTTCGCCTCGCTCGACGCGGGCGTCGTCGTGCAGGCCTACCTCAAGGACTCGGTTGACGACGTGGCCGAGCTCATCGCCTGGTCGTCGTTCCGGGCCATGCCCGTCACTGTGCGCCTGGTGAAAGGCGCCTACTGGGACGCCGAGACCATCACCTCGACGGCCGAGGGATGGGACCCCCCGGTGTTCCAGCGCAAGGACGAGACCGACGCCAATTTCGAGCGGTGCACCCGTCTGCTGCACGACCACCACGGAGAGGTGCGGGCCGCCTTCGGCTCGCACAACCTGCGCTCGCTGGCCTACGCGGTGGAGTACGCCCGGGCCAAGGGCATCCCCGACACCGGCTACGAGCTGCAGATGCTCTACGGCATGGCCGAGCCCATCCAGGCGGCCATACGCCGGTTGGGGTTCCGCCTGCGCATCTACGCACCGGTGGGCGAGCTGGTGCCCGGCATGGCGTACCTGGTGCGGCGGCTGCTGGAGAACACGTCGAACGAGTCGTTCGTGCGGGCCCGCTTCGCTGAGAGGCGCGACCTCGACGAACTCCTGCAGGCTCCGAACGTCGACCGCATCCCGCCTCAGGAACCACCCACCGTGCGGCCCGACACCGACCCGAGTTCGCCGGGCGCCTATGCCCACGAGCCCCATGCCGAGTGGCGGCGGGCCGAGGTGCGCGACGCGTTCGGCTCGGCGGTGTCGTCGGCCCGTTTCGGGCTCGACATCCCCGCGGTGATCGACGGCAAGCGGGTGCACACCGCAGCGCGCATCGAGTCGGTCGACCCGGCGTCGCCCTCGACGGTCGTGGCCACCTCGGCGTCGTGTGGGCGGGAAGAAGCCGACGCCGCATTGGCCGCCGCCTGCCGCCAAGTGGAGCGGTGGCGGGAGACGCCTGCGGCCGAGCGGGCCGCCGTCCTCTTCCGGGCCGCCGCCTGGATGCGCCACCGGCGCAACGAACTGGCGGCCCTCATGCTCTTCGAAGCGGGCAAGCCGTGGAAGGAGGCCGACGGCGACGTCTGCGAGGCCATCGACTTCTGCGAGTACTACAGCCGGGAGATGCTGCGCCTCGACGCGGGCGGCTCCGTCGAGTCGCCGCCGGGCGAGCACAACGTGCTGCGCTACCAGGGCAAGGGCGTGGGCGTGGTCATCGCCCCGTGGAACTTCCCGTTGGCCATCCCCACGGGCATGGCCGTGGCTGCGCTGGTGGCGGGCAACGCGGTGATCCTCAAGCCCGCCGAGCAGACGCCGGCCATCGCCTACCGGTTGGTGGAAGCGCTCGAAGCGGGCGGGCTGCCCCCGGGCGTGCTCGGCTTCCTGCCCGGCATCGGCGAGGACGTGGGCGCCTACCTGGTGTCGCACCCCGACGTCTCGTTCGTCACCTTCACCGGCTCCAAGGACGTGGGGCTGTCGATCATCAAGGCGGCCGCCGTGCACGGCGCGAGCCAACGCCACGTCAAGCGGGTGGTAGCCGAGCTCGGCGGCAAGAACGCATTCCTCGTCGACAACGACGCCGACCTCGACCAAGCAGTGCCTGCCATCGCTGCATCGGCCTTCGGCTTCGCCGGGCAGAAGTGCTCGGCCGCCTCTCGGTTGATCGTGGTGGGCGACGCCTACGACGCCACCGTCGAGCGCTTGGTCGGCTACACCTCGCAGCTTCGCATCGGCCACCCCCGCTCGCCGTCGGTCGACGTGGGGCCGGTCATCGACGCCGACGCATGGAAGCGCATCGACGCGGTGGTCGACGGCGCCGAGGGCACGGTGTACCTACGACGGCGTGACGTGCCCGAGGAAGGTTGGTTCATCGGCCCCACCATCGTGGGCGACGTGTCGACCGACTCGTCGCTGGCCCGCGACGAGGTGTTCGGGCCGGTGCTGACGGTGTTCCGGGCCGACGACTTCGAACACGCCGTGGCCTTGGCCAACGACACCGACTACGCCCTCACGGCAGGGGTGATGTCGCGTTCGCCCGCCCACATCCGTTACGCGGCCGACAAGCTGCGGGCGGGCAACGTCTACGTCAACCGGGGCACCACCGGGGCGGTAGTGGGACGCCAGCCCTTCGGCGGCTACGGCATGTCGGGCGTGGGCTCCAAAGCCGGCGGCCCCGACTACCTCCTGCAGTTCCTCGACCCACGCGTGATCACCGAGAACACCTTGCGCCAAGGGTTCGCCCCTACCGACTGACCTCTACCGGTCAATGGTCGCTCGCGCAGTCTGCCGGTTCGTGCCTCACGCCATCTGATTCGGCACCGGGGCCAGGACGAATCTTGGAGATGGTGCGCCGGTCGAGGTCGACGGACACCGCCACGTTGGTCACGTTCTTCCATCGTCCGCCAGGCTGGTCGTCGGTGACGCCGAGGAAGAGCGGCGCGGGGGCGGTGACCGGGTCACGCCAACCGACAAGGGCGGCGCCGGCAGTCATGCCCGTCTCCGCCTGGTACTCGGCCATGGCAGTGACGGCAAGCGGCTGTCCGCGGGCGATCTTGGCGATGGTCGGGTCGGCCCTCACGATCTGCTCCACCGCTGACTTCTCCTCGGCCGAAAGATCCCTCGGGTCCGGGGCGCCGGCAGGCGGTGACGACTCTCGGCAAGGCGGCAGGGTGCCAAAGCGCTTGTCGAGCATCCATGCGGCGGTGCCGATCACGCCCGCCACCACGATGACAGTGAGCCCGACGACGCTCGTTCTTCGACCGGGCATACCTTGGCTTTACCCCTTTTCCGCAGTTCGGCCCGGCCCTACCGACTGACCCCGACCACGACGGTCTTGGCCATGCGGTCCCACGCCGTCTGCCGCCACTGGCCGGCGAAGATCAGGCCGCTGCCGATGAGGCCGAGCAGGCCCAAGGTGAAGAACGAGACGACCGTGAAGACCAGGATCTCGAGCACGAACTCGCGCACGAACATGCGCCCCCACGTGACGTCGTCGCCGGTGCGGGCGTCGACCACGCGCATGCGCAGCACCTGCTTGCCCGGCGAGGTGCCCCTGCTCCAGGCCCATACTGCCCATGCCAGGTAGCCGATCCCGAGGAGCACGACCAACAGCACGGCGTCGAGCACACTGCCGAAGAAGCGCTGGCCGTACGACGACACGACGAGCCCGTTCGGCAGCACCGGGTCTTCCGCCAGCGACGGCGGCAGCGGGGGCCGGGCCGCCAGCTCTGCGGCACTGGGGCGGTAGGGCGGCTCGGCCTCGGTCATGGCGGCATCTAACTACCGCACTACGGTCGGCGCCATGCCTGTGAAGGAAGGACCAGTCGGCCCGTTCCCTGAAGGTGCCGACCCCGACGAGTACGACCGCCGCCGCCGCCGGGTGTTGTGGACCATGCCCGGCGGCCTCTACGTCATGGGCTCCCGGGCGGGGGAGCGGCGCAACGGCATGACGTTGAACTGGGCCATGCAGGTCAGCTTCGACCCCAAGGTCGTCGGCGTGAGCGTGGAGCGCGACGCGTTCACCGCCGAGCTGGTGAGGGAGGGCCGGGTATTCAGCCTCAACATCGTCGACCGCGAGGACCGGGCCATCGTGCGCAAGTTCACCAAGCCGGTAGAGGTGGATGCCGAAGCCCGCACCCTCAACGGCTTTTCGTACCACGACGGCCGCACCGGTGCGCCCATCCTCAACCAAGCCGTGGCCTACCTCGACTGCGAACTGCGCCAAGAGGTGGAGGTCGGCAACCACACGTTGTTCCTGGGCGAGATCGTCGACGCCGGCTTCCAGAAGCCCGAGGACACGCCGGTGCTCCGCATGGAGGACACCCGCATGAACTACGGCGGCTAGTCGATGCGTGTGATGCCGCGCAGGTGCCGCTGAGCGAGCTCCGCGTAGGCGGGCGGGTTCATCCGCACCCACATCTCGGCGGGCGACCCCTCGACGGGGCGCTTCACCTCGGCGGGCGCGCCCGCCACCAGGAACCCCTCGGGCACGAACTGGCCGGCCGAGACCAGGGAGTGGGCGGCCACCAGCGCACGTGCCCCAATGCGGGCGCCGTCGAGCACGGTGGCGCCGTTGGCCACCAGGCATTCCTCGCCCAACAGGGCCGAGTGGATGACGCACAAGTGGGCCACGGTGGCGCCGGGACCGATCTCGGTGTGGGAACCGGGGCCGCCGTGGAGCACCGAACCGTCCTGCACGTTGGCCCCCGTGCGCACGATCACCGGGGAGTAATCGGCGCGCAACACCGCCCCGTACCAGACCGACGCGCCCGCCTCGATCTCCACGTCGCCCACAATGGTGGCCGTGGGAGCGATGAAGGCATCCGGGTGGACGCGAGGCGACTTGCCCTCGAAGGAGAAGAGCGGCATGCGCCGGACAGTAGCCGTGGTCTTCGTGTGCCTCGCCCTGGTCATGGCCGGGTGCGCCAAGGACCGCAACGGCGAAGGCGGCCAAGGTCCGGCGCCGACGAACCCCGACGGCACGCCGATGATCGTCGACGAGGGGACCACCACGGTGCCCCCCGGCGGCAACGGCCCTACGACCACCCGCGGCGACGGCAACGGCGGCGGTGGCGGCACGCCGACCACGGTGCGCAACGGGTCGTCCCCCACGACCATGCGTCCCTCGCCGCCGCCCAATGCGCCCGACAGCGGGGCCAAGGGGGGCGTGGGGGCCTTCGCCCGCACGCTGCTACGGCCCCAACCGGCCACCAACATCGTGGTGGAGGTGCTGGTCCAGCAGGGGGCCGAACCCCGACAGTCGGCCCTTGACCACCTGGCCGCGACGCTGCGCGAGGTGAGCGGCAAGCCGGTCTCACTGGCGGGCCCGGTGGCCGTCCCGACCGGCGGCGAGACCACGAGCGCCGAACAGATCCGCCAGCTGTCGGACCGTTACAGCCGCACGCCCCACACCAGCAGCCAAGCGGTGATCCGGCTCCTGTACCTCACAGGCGACTTCGCCGACGAGGAGAAGGTGCTGGGCGTCGCCGTACGCGGCGACACCGCCGCCATCTTCAAGGAGGCGGTGCGCGGCGCAGGTTCGCCTTTCGCCTCGTCGGCCACCATCGAAGAAGCCGTCGTCGTCCACGAGATCGGCCACCTGCTCGGCTTGGTCGACCTCGCCCTCAACACCGGACGGGCCGATCCCGAGTACCCCGGCCATTCCCCCAACCGCGACTCCGTCATGTACTGGGCGGTGGAGTCGAGCGTCGTGGGCCAGGCGCTGGGCGGGCCGCCGTCACGCACCTTCGACGCCGCCGACCGCGCCGACCTGACCCGCCTGCGCAACGGCGGGTAAAGGGTTAGTCCTCGGCCAGTTCGTCGACGAGGGCGACGGCCAGCGTCACGGCCAGCAAGCCGACGAGGGCGCCGCCGACGCCGTACAACTCGAGGCCTGCGACGCCGGCGGCAATGGTGAGGAACGGTCCGACGCGCACGGAACGTCGCTCCACCCACCGCTGCAGGACGAGCGTCTCCAGTACCTCGTAGGCGACGAAGGCAAGCAGCACGACGAGCCCTTGTGTGGGGGAGGTGGCCGCGGCCAGCACGACGATGGGGAGCCCGCCGATGACGGCCCCCACCACGGGGACGAGGTCCCACAGGGCGACCCACAGTCCCAGTGGTGCGGGGCCCGGCACGTCGGTGGCCGAGGCCACGCAATAGGCGAACAGCCCCGAGAGCGCCGCCATGGCGATGGCGCCCCGGGCGTAGCCGAAGCCCCGGCGGAACACCGCCACAGCCACCTGCTCGATGCGCTCGCGCCGCTCGGCGTCGTGCACCTGCTGCAGGGCGCCTCGTGCGATGCGCGCCCCGTGGAGAAGCAGGAACAGCGTGAGCACGCCGGTGGCGAGGTAGGCAACGCCGCGGGTGGCCGCGGCACGAAGCGCGTCCGCAGGGGTGCCGCCACGCAGCCGTTCCGGCGCGTCTTCCACGAAGCGGCGCACCCGCTCGGTGAGGTGGATGTCCTGGGCCACCTCGGCGAAGCGGCCCTCGCGTTCGAGTTGTTCGGCAGCGCGGGGGGCGGCGTCTTGCAGGTGACGGGTCTCACGCACCACGCCGTCGACCGTCCCGTAGCCGATGACCCCGACGCAGGCGAGGGCACTGAGGAAGACCACGGCAACGGCAATGCCGTGCGGCACCCGGCGGTCGAGGCGGGCCACCAAGGGCTGGAGCAACCCGGCCGCCGCGGCCGCCACCAGCATCCAGCCGATCACCCGCTGGGAAGCGGCGATCATGCGCAGGACGGTGAGGGTGGCGCCCAGCATGGCGACGGCCACCACCAAGGAGCGGGCCGTGATGCGCAGGCGCTCGGTCGGCATCGGGTCGGCCATCGGCGTTTACAGTACGGCGATGGCTGCACCGGAGCGGGCACCGGTTCCCGACAACCCGCCCGTCTCCGCACCGCCCCCGGTGCGCGTGGTCGACCTCGACTGGCGCTCGGTGCTCGCCGTCTTGGCCGCCTTCGTGGCCTTGATCGCCTTGACCGGTTTCGTGCGGTCGGTGCCGCGCACCTTGGCCGCACTGGCCATCGGCACGATCCTGGCCCTCGCCGTCAACCCGTTGGTCGACATCGTGTCGCGGCGGCTGCGCGTCGGGAGGGCGGGCGGCCTCGGCGTCGTGGTGGCGGGGTTGGCGGCCGTGTTCGCCCTCATCGGGTTCCTGCTGGTGCCGCCCGCGGTGCGCCAGGCCCAGGACCTCGGACGCGAATTGCCCACAGTGGTAGCGCAGTTGGGCGACCTGCCCGTCGTCGGCGACGACCTCGTCGAGTCCGACGCCCCGGCCAAGTTGCAGCGGGGCATCGAGCGGCTCCCCGAACGGCTGCGGGGCGACACCACGCCGTTGGAACGGGGGGCACGACGGGTGGCCGACGGGCTGCTGGCCGTGCTGCTCACCTTCTTGGTGGCCGTCACGCTCTTGCTCGACGGGCCTCGCCTGCTGAAGGGGGCGCGGCGGCTGTTGCCCTTGGAACACCGGCGCCAAGGCGACCAGGTGGCCCGCCTCGCCTACCGCGTCGTCGGCCATTACGTGGCCGGGTCGCTGTTCGTAGCAGGCATCGCCGGGATCACGGTGTTGATCGTCGGCTTGCTGCTCGGCGTGCCGCTGACGCCGCTGGCCGCGGTGTGGGTGGCGCTGTGGGACCTCATCCCGCAGATCGGCGGCGCCGCGGGCGGCATCCCGTTCGTGCTGCTCGGCTTCACCCAAGGCGTGCCCACAGGCTTGGCGTGCGCCGTGTTCTTCGTCGTCTACCTGCAGATCGAGAACAACGTGCTGCAGCCCTTGCTGGTCGGCCAAGCGGTCAAGCTGTCGCCGCCTGCCACGATGACGGCGGCCCTCGTCGGCGTTTCGGCAGGCGGCGTGGTGGGCGCCTTGCTCGCCGTGCCGTTGGTCGGTGCGGCCAAAGCCGTGTACGTCGAACTCCGCCGTCCCCCCGAACCGAAAGACTGACGCTGTGTCGCAGCACGAATGGATCGACGACCAGGCCCGTTTCGAGGCCGTGGTCAACGAATTGCTCTCGGCCGAGCGCTACGCCCTCGACACCGAGTTCCACCGGGAGCGCACCTACTTCCCACAACTGGCGCTGTTGCAGATCGCCTGGGCCGACGGGCTGGTGCTCGTCGACCCCTTCGCCGTCGACTTGGCGCCGTTCGCCGAGGTCCTGCGCGGCGATGCCTTGGCCATCCTGCACGCGGCGGACCAAGACCTCGAAGTGCTCGACCAGGCATGTGGAGCCACGCCCCGGCGGCTGTTCGACACCCAGTTGGCCGCGGGCTTCTTGGGCATGTCGTCGCCCTCGTTGCTCACGCTGGTGGAGAAGCTGCTCGGCTTCCGCTTGCCCAAGGGCGACCGCCTGACCGACTGGACCCGTCGGCCGCTGACCGACGAGCAGCAGTCGTACGCGGCGTCCGATGTGCTCCACCTCATCGAGCTCTACGAGCGCATCTCGGCGGGGTTGGAGGAGCGGGGGCGCCTGGCCTGGGCCGAGGAGGAGTGCGAGTTGCTGCTGCGCCGGGCCCGGGGGCCGCAGGACCCGGCCATCGCGTGGTGGCGCATCAAGGAGAGCAGGCAGTTGCGGGGCAAGGCCCGGGGCGTGGCCCAGGAGCTGGCCGCCTGGCGGGAGCGTCGCGCCGCCGAGCTCGACGTGCCGCCTCGGTTCGTGCTGCCCGACATGGCGGTGGCGGGCATCGCCCACCGGCCGCCCCGGTCGCTGTCGGAGCTGGGCGGCGTGCGGGGGCTCGACGGCCGTCACGTCAAGGGCGAGCTGGGCCAGGAGATCATGGACGCGGTCAACCGGGGGCAGGCCTTGTCGGGCTCCGACGTACGGCTGCCTGCCACAGACGACCTCGACCGCCACCTGCGACCCGCCGTCACCCTGGTGTCGGCGTGGATCGGGCAACTGTCGAGCGAGCTCGACATCGACGCCACGTTGCTGGGCACGCGGGGCGACCTGCACTCGTTCCTGCGCGGCGACGAGGACGCCAAGCTGGCTACAGGCTGGCGCGACGAGTTGGTGGGCACGCCGGTGCGCCACCTGGTGGGCGGCCACGCCGCGCTGGCCTTCGACGGCCGGGGCGGGCTGGTGCTCGAAGCCCGGTCCTACACCCCGGTCGACAGCAGCAAGGCCCCCGAGGCGGGCACCGCGCCGTCGTAGAGGCGGGTGCCTACAGGGTCGACTCGACCCGGCGAGAGGGTCGAGGTGCTGGGTAGCCCTGGTCGACGACCCCCCGCTGCCACCACGGCGCGCTCAGGATTCGGACTTCTTCTTCGCCGTCTTCTTCTTCGCCACCGGACGATTCACCGACGCCCCCTTCGACGTGGGCACGGGGATTGTCATGCCCTCGGGAATTCGGCCGCCGCGGTAGCCGCCGACGGTCCCGACAGGAATGCGCGGTTTCATCTCTCGACCTCCATCGGAAATATCTCGATCATCCGGACGTCGTCCCATCGCCATGCGGCGGAGTCGAGTGTGGCGGTCAGGTGTGTCCTGCGACGCCCACAACGTGCCGAGGGTCCATCCGACGATCAGAGGGAGGCCGACGAGGACGACGGCCGCAGCCCACACCACGGCGAACTGGCCGGCCAGGAGTCGGTCGCCGGCCAACGTGCGCCACGCCAGGTACTCCAGCCAGCCGAGTACCAGGTGGAAGGCCAGCGAGGCGGTGAGGAAGCGCAGCATGCGGTCGACGGCGGCCAACCCGAAGGCGCCTGCTTGGCGTTCGAAGCTCCAGGTGTAGGTGGCACCGGGCACGATCGCCACCAGTGCCACCGCCACTGCCTCCACCCCGTCCGGCATAGCATGAGACTACATGAGAATTACTTGGGGCGGAGGTCGATTTTCAGCGTCAGGACCCCGTCGTCCAGGCTGGCCTGGGCGTCGCCGAGCATGGCGTAGTCCATGTAGTCGAGGCGGGCGGCCTCGATGAAACGCTTGCGGTCCTCGCCTTCCAGCGGCGGCACGCCACGGTTCCGCACCGCCTTGGCGCGGTCGCGGAAGCGCTGGATCATGGCATCGACGTCGAGCTCGTCGGGCATGGCGCCGACCCTAGCGCCGGGCTGTCACTGCACCCGTCGAGCCCCACTACACTGTCCGCTCGAAGACCGGAACCTCTGACACCCGGGGAGCTGCTCGTGAAGAAGGGTCGGCATCGCCGCTTCGAAGAGGCCCGCGCACTCAAGCAAGTGAGCTTGGGGGAGCGCCCGACCTCCTCCGAGCCGTGCCCCGAGTGCAACGCCGAGCCTGGCACCGACCACGCCTCGTGGTGCCTGGCCACCGACGACGAGGAGCTTGTCGAGGACGACGGCTGACGCCGCGTTTCATGGGGGGCGAGCGGGCACTGGCGGCGGCATGCGGCGCGCTCCTGGCGCTGTCGGTGATCGCGGCCGCCACCCACGCCGAGCCTCGATCGACCGCCCAGCCCACCGTCCCCGGCCCTGACCTGGCCGCCCTCGGGCTGGCCGAGGCGGCGACCACCACCTCGTCGACCACCACGACCGTGGCGCCGACCACCACGACGGCGCCGCCCCCGCCGACCACGGCCAAGCCCGCCCCGCCTCGCCCTCGCACCACAGCCTCGGCGCTCGGCGTGCCGCCCCTGAACCCCCCGGCCGTGCCCGCCGGGCTGGCGCCGTACCGGGGCATGGGCACGTGGGTCGACGTCTACGACTGGACCCGCACCTACACCGGCGGCAGGCCGGTGGTGGGCGTCGCCGACGTCGACCGCATGGCCGAGCGGGGCGTGCAGACGCTCTACATCCAGGCCTCGAAGTGGGACAGCACGACCGACGTCGTCGACCCCGACCTGCTCCAGCCCATGCTCGACCGGGCCAAGGCCCGTGGCATCAAGGTGGTGGCGTGGTACCTGCCCACCCTGGAGGACCTCCAGCGCGACCTCCAGCGCATGGTGGCCATCGCCGCCCTGCACAACGTCGACAGCCTCGGCGTCGACATCGAAGCCCGCAACGTGAAGGACGTCAACGAGCGCAACCGGCGCCTGGTCGAGCTCAGCGCCGCCCTGCGCAAGGCGCTGCCGGGCCGCACCATCTCGGCCATCGTGCTGCCGCCGGTCGTGCTCGACGTGGTCAACACCAGCTACTGGCCCAACTTTCCCTACCAGGCCATCGCGCCGCACTACGACGTGTGGATGACGATGGGCTACTGGACCAACCGCAAGCAGTCCTCCGGCTACCGCGACGCCTACCGCTACACCAAGGAGAACGTCGACCGGCTGCGAGCCCATCTGGGGGCCAATGTCCCCGTTCACCCCATTGGCGGCCTGGGCGCGGGCACCACGCCTGCCGACGTGGAGGCGTACCGCAAGGCGGCCATCGACACGGGGAGCCTGGGCGGCAGCCTGTACGACTGGCGCACCACGGCCGCCGACTCGTGGCCGGGCATGCAGGGCTTCCGCGGATAGGGACTTCTCAGGCAACGGTCGTTGCGTGACGATGGTGGAAGCACAGTCATGGCGCACGACCGAGTGGACGGCTACCTCCGGCTCCTGGCCGAGAAGGATGGCGGGACCGACCTGCACCTGAAGGTCGGCTCACCGCCGCGCCTACGGGTCAAGGGCACCCTCGACACCATCCCCGACGAGCCCGCCCTCGACAAGGCCACTATCGACGCCATGGCGGCGGGCGTGCTGACGTCGGGCGCCAAGGACCATTTCCTCGAGCACCGCGAGGCCGAGTGCACCTATTCGGTCCACGGGCTTGGCCGCTTCCGGGTGGCTGCCTACCTCCAGCGGGGCTCGATCGCCCTCATCCTGCGCCGGGTCACCATGGCCGCCCGCTCGTTCGCCGAGCTGGGCCTACCGCCTGAGCTGGGGGAGTTGGCCTCGGTCGAACGGGGCTTCGTGCTGGTGGCCGGGCCTGCAGGCGCGGGCGTGACCACCACCCTCGCCGCCATGGTCGACCACGTGAACCACACCCGGGCGTGCCACATCGTCACCGTGGAGGACCCCGTCGAGGTGCTGCACAAGGACGACCTGGCCGCCATCTCCCAGCGCCAAGTGGGCACCGACACCCCCGGCGTGGCCCTCGGCGTGCGCTCGGCGCTGCGCCAGGACCCCGACGTGGTGGTCATCGGCGACATTGACGGCCGTGACGTGGCCGACGCCGCGCTGGCCGCGTCGGAGGCGGGATGCCTGGTGATAGCGGGCGTGCGGGCGGGCGACGTGCCCAGCGCGGTGGCCGCCGTCGTCGGGCAGTACCCCGAGAACGACCAGCCTCACGCCCGCCTGGCCCTGGCCGGCGCGCTGGTGGGGGCGGTGTCGATCCGGCTCGTTCCCGCCAAGGCGGGGGCCGAACGGGTGCCTGCGGTCGAGCTGCTGCGGGTCACGCCCGCCGTACAGGCGGCCATCATGAACGACGAGCCCGTCGAACTGCGGGCCGCCATGGTGCAGACGCTCAACCAGGCGCTGGCCTCGCTGTTGGAGGCGGGCACGATCGACGAACGGGCGGCCCTGGCCGCAACCCCCGACTGGCCCGGCTTCGCGGCCGTCCTCGAATCCCGCGGCCTGATGTGATCCGTTCTGGAACCGAGATCGCCGCCCCACGGGCGCGATCTCGGTGCCAGAAGCGCTCGGCCTACAGGAAGGCGCGGGCGTGCGACAGGGCCAGCTCGGCCAGCGGGCCGTCGGCCTCCAGTCCCGGCGCTTCCGCCCGGGTGATGCGCTGCACCGCCAGTCGGCACCACTCGCCTGCGGGGCCGGTGACGCGGTCGGTGGCGTCGTCGGGTCCGAACGCCCACATGTCGCCTGACGGGCCGGTGACCTCCACCCGCAGCGTGCGGTCAGCAGGCGGCGTCACGTCGGCCACCCGGAACGCATACGGCAGGGCGTTGACGCAGATCCAGGCGATGTGGCGCAGCCGGTCGGTGTCGTCGGCCGCCGCACCCACGGCAGTGCGCACGTCGAGCCCGTGAGCCCAGTGCTCCATGAGCCGGGCGGTCACGAACGCCCGCCAACCCATGCCGAGCCCCCACGGCACCCGCCCCTTGCGGTCGAAGGCCGCCAGCTCGGTCCGGCACCGCGCCGCGGCGGTCCACCACCACTCCCGCACCTCGGGACCGCTCATCGTCCGGCCCCGCTCGCAGCCCGCCTCGGTGAAGGCCTCGCCGCTGCCGTAGCGGGCGGCCTCCACGTTCAACGACCGCGGGCCGTCGGTCATGGTGTCGACGGCGACCTCCTCGGTGTCGGCCAGGTGCGACACCGAGTCGCGCACGTCCCACCCTTCGGCAGGCGTGGGCAGGCGCCACTGCTCGTCGCTGAGCCCCAGGAGCACGTCGTAGAGCGCCTGCTGCTCGGCCTCGTAGTCGGCCAGGATGTCGTCGGGGGCCGCCGGGTTCATCGCTTCAGCGCCGGGTGGGGCAGGAACGTGGTGGTTCGTGTGGCCACGTACGACACGAACATGTCGTAGGCCGCCTCGCTGGTCAGCTCCACCAGCTCGTGGCGCATCTCGGCGTAGACCGGCACGGCGCCCACGAACGCCTCGGGCGACTCCGTGCACCACCAGTGGAACTCGTCGCCGCCTTCGCCCCAGTGCTTGCGGTCCCACTGGCGCACGGTGGAGGTGACATGGCCCGCGTCGTCAGTCGTGTCCTCCCGCCGCAACGGCACCTGCCAGCACACGTTGGGCTTCAGGTCGAGCGGCCGCTCGCCGCGATCGAGGGCAGCGCGGTGCAACGAGCAGCCGGCGCCGCCCGGGAAGCCGGGGCGGTTGAGCATGATGCAGGCGTCGTCGACCAGCCGCGACACCAGCTCGCCGTCGACCGTCTCGCGCCACACGCCACGCCGCCGCCCTTGCGCCCGGTACTGCCACTGCTCGGCGGTCAACGTGGCGGCCACCGCCTCGACCCGCTTCACGTCGTCCATGTCGGTGAAGTGGGCGCCGTAGGAACAGCACCCCTGCACCAGCTCGGGCGCCGGGCCGGTCAGCACCCCTTGGCACCCCCGTCCGAAGATGCAGGTCCACGGGCTGGCCAAAAAGGTCACGTCGAAGACCCAGGTGCGGTCCTCTTCTGGGTCCTCGAAGCTCACCCATTCGTGCGTCGTCATCGCCGTTCCCCCAACTCGTGCCACAGCTCGCCTGCGGCGAGGAGGCCTTTCCAGAACTGGTCCATCACCATGCGCTCGTTGGGAGCATGGATGCGGTCGTCGGGCAAGCCGACGCCGAGGAAGATCACCGGTGCGTCGAGCACCCGGCCCAGTGCCTCCTCGGGCCCGCTGCCGCCGCTGCGGGTGAACAAGGGCGGCTTGCCCCAGACCCGCTCGATGGTGCGGCAGAGGGCGCCGACGGCGGGATGGTCGACCGGCGTCAGAGCGGGACCGACGCCCGAGCCCTCGGGCCGCACGACCACTTCGACGCCCTCGGGGATGCGAGCCCGCAGCCATTGCTCGAAGGCCGCCATCACCTTGGCGGGCTGCTGGTCGGGCACCAGGCGGAAGCTCACCTTGAGGCGCCCGGTGGCGGCCACGATGGTCTTGATGCCCTCGCCTGCGTAGCCCGACGACAGGCCGACCACGTCGCACGTGGGCCGGGTCCATGTGCGCTCGAGCACCGAGCGGCCCGCCTCGCCTTCGGTCACCCGGATGCCGCCCTGGCGCTTCCACTCGTCCTCGTCGAAGGGGAGCGCCCGCAGCGACTCCTCTTCGGCCGCGGTCAACGGCCGCACGTCGTCGTAGAAGCCGGGCAGGGTGACGCGGCCGTCGTCGTCGTGCAGGGCCGTGACGATGCGGGCCAGCAGGTGGGCCGGGTTGAGCACGGCGCCGCCGAACAAGCCGGAGTGCAGGTCGATGTCCGCGGTGCGCACCTGCACATCGAAGGCCACAAGGCCCCGCATGCCCACGGTGGTGGACGGCACGTCGAGCGACCACATGCCGGTGTCGGAGACGACGGCCACGTCGCAGGCGAAGCGATCGCGCTCGGCCACCAGCAGTGGCTCGAAGTTGGGGCTGCCCACCTCTTCTTCGCCCTCGACGAGGAACTTGAGGTTGACGGGCAGGCGGCCCTCGAGTTGCAGCAGGCCTCGGGCCGCCTCGATCTCGTAGGCCATCTGGCCCTTGTCGTCGATGGCGCCCCGGGCCAGGCACTCGCCGTCGACGATCACCGGCTCGAACGGGGGAGAGCGCCATTCGTCGAGGGGGTCGACGGGCTGCACGTCGTGGTGCCCGTAGACGAGCACGGTGGGGGCGTCGGGGCCTGCGTGCAGCCAGTCGGCGTAGACGGCGGGGGCGCCCGGCGTCTCGATCACCTCGACGTGCTCCATGCCCGCCTCGCGCAGCATGGCCGCCATGAAGTCGGCCGACCGCCGCACGTCGGGCGCGTGCTCGGGTTGGGCGGAGATGGAGGGGATGCGGAGGAAGTCGAACAGGGTGTCGACGATCCGCTCCCGCTCGGCCTCCACGTAAGCGGCGAGGCGCAGGTCGGACATTGCCTCAGAGGGTAGGCCAGACTTGACGCTGTGCCGTCCGCACTGGTCGCCGACCTCGAAGCCGCGCTGGCGCCGGCGCGGGTGCGGGCCGAGCCGCTGGCCATGACGCTCTACGGCCGTGACGCGTCGGTGCTCGAAGGCACACCGGCCGCCGTGTGCTTCCCGGAGTCGACGGCCGAGGTGCAGGCGGCGGTGCGCATCGCCCGCGCCCACGGCCATCCGATCGTCCCCCGCGGCTCGGGCACCGGCTTGGCGGGCGGGGCCGTGCCGGTGGGCGATCCCGTGGTCATCGTGACCACCCGCATGAACCGCATCCTCGACTTCGACGTCGAGGACCGAATGGCGTGGGTGGAGCCCGGCGTCCTCAACCTCGACCTGTCACGCGCCGTCGCCCACCTTGGCCTGCACTTCGCCCCCGACCCGTCGAGCCAGCAGTCGTGCTCGGTCGGCGGCAACGTGGCCAACAACTCCGGCGGCCCGCACTGCTTGGCCTACGGCGTCACCAGCGCCCACGTCCTCGCCATCGAGGTGGTGCTGCCCGACGGTTCCCTGGCCATGCTCGGCGGCCTCGACCCCGACCCGCCCGGCTACGACCTACGCGGCCTGTTCGTCGGCAGCGAAGGCACCATGGGCATCGCCACCCGCATCGCCGTTCGCCTCACCCCGGTGCCGTCCACGGTGCGCACGCTGCTGGCCGACTTCACGTCGGTGGAGGACGCCGCCGCCGCGGTGAGCGGGATCATCGCCGCGGGCATCGTGCCTGCCGCACTGGAGATGATGGACGCCGAGATCACCAAAGCGGTCGAGGCCTACGTGCACGCAGGCTTCCCCCTCGACGCCGCCGCCATCCTCCTGGTCGAGGTCGACGGCCGGCCCGCGGGCACCGAAGCCGACGCCGCCGCGGTGGCCGATGTGTGCCGGGCCAACGGTGCCCGCACCATCCGGGTGGCCGCCGACCTGACCGAGCGCGCCCTGCTCTGGAAAGGCCGCAAGTCGGCCTTCGGCGCCATCGCCCGCATCGCCCCCAACTACTACCTGCACGACACCGTGGTGCCTCGCACCCGGCTGGTGGAGGTGATGAACAAGGTCTACGAGATCGGCGCCCGCCACCGCCTGGTGATGATGAACGTCTTCCACGCGGGCGACGGCAACCTCCACCCGCTCATCGTCTTCGACCGCCGGGAACCCGGGGCCATGGAACGGGTGCACGCCGCGGGGACGGAGATCCTCGAAGCGTGCATCGCCGTGGGCGGCGTGCTGTCGGGGGAACACGGCATCGGCTTGGAGAAACGCGACTACATGAGCCTGCTCTTCGGGCCCGACGACCTCGACGCCCAAGCCCGCGCCCGCGAGGTCTTCGACCCCGACGGCGTCTGCAACCCGGCCAAGGTGCTGCCCGCGGGCGCCCGGTGCGGCGACCTGCAACGGGTCCCGGAGGGCGCATGGATCTGACCGCCTTCGCCGCCGAGGTGGGCGCCGACGGCCCCGTCGTGCCCGTCGGGAGCCGCACCCAGTGGGACGTCGGCGGCGCGCCCGACCCCGACGCCCGGGAGGTCAAGGCGCCCTCAGGCATCGTCGCCTACGAGCCCGCCGAGATGACGGTGCGCGTGCGGGCGGGCACGACCATGGCAGAGCTCGACGCCGCGCTCACCGAGCACGGCCAGATGGTGCCGCTCGATCCCCGTTCCGCTGACGCCACCGTCGGCGGCGTGTTGGCAGTCGGGCAGTCGGGCCTGCGTCGCCTGCGGTACGGGCCGGTGCGCGACACCCTGCTCGAAGCCCGGTTCGTGACGGCCGACGGGCGGCTGGTGAAGGCGGGCGGTCCGGTGGTCAAGAACGTCAGCGGCTTCGACCTTTGCCGCCTGCTCGTCGGTTCGCTGGGAACCATCGGCGTGCTGGCCGAAGTGGTGCTGCGGGTGCAACCCACGCCCAAGGCATCGAAGTGGTACCGACGCGAGGGCCTGGTCGACCACCGCACGCTCCATCGCCCGTCCGCGGTGCTGTGGGACGGCGGCACCAGTTGGGTGCTGCTCGAAGGGCACCCGGTCGACATCGCCCTCGGATGGGACGAAGTCGAAGGACCACCGGCGCTGCCCCGCTACCGGCGCTCGCTGCGTCCGTCCAAGCTGCCCATGCTCACCGGCCGATTTGTCGCCGAGCTCGGCGTCGGCACCGTCCACCTGCACGACCCGCCACCGCTTGCCGCGCCCGACCGCCCCGACCTGCACGCCCGGGTGAAGGAACTGTTCGACCCCACGGGCCGGCTCAACCCGGGAAGGAGAGTGGCATGAAGCTGCGCCTCGACGATGCCGACCTCGCCTCGTGCGTGGCCTGCGGGCTGTGCCTGCCGCACTGCCCGACCTACCGCGTCACCGGCGACGAGTCGGCATCGCCCCGCGGCCGGATCGGCGCCATGCGAGCGGTGCAGTGGGACGGCGCCGCGCCGGGCGCCGAGTTCGAGACGTATATGGACTTGTGCGTGCAGTGCCGGGGCTGCGAAGTGGCCTGCCCGTCGTCGGTGCCGTTCGGCAGGCTCATGGAAGGTGCTCGTGAGGCCGTCGGCCAGCCGTGGTGGCGGCGTGTGGCGTACGCCGTGCTGGGCTACCACCGGCTCCTCCTGGCCCTGAGCACGGCACTGGCCGTGGCCCAACGGTTCGGCCTGGTGCCTCGTCGCTTCGGCCTGCCCCGGCTCCCGCTCCGTCGGCCCGTGCTGGAATCCAGCGGCACCGACGTGTGGCTCTTTACCGGCTGCGTCATGGACGCCTGGATGCGCGACACCCACGCCGCGGTCAAGCGGGTGCTGGAGGCTGCGGGCGCGGGCGTCGCCGTCTCCGAGGCCGCCTGTTGCGGCGCCTTGCACGTGCACGCGGGCCTCAAGGCCGACGCCCGGCGCCTGGCCGAACGCACCATGGCGGCCATGCCCGGCGAGGCCCCGATCCTCGTCGACTCGGCGGGCTGCGGCGCCGCCCTGAAGGACTACGGGCACCTGCTGGGCAGCAAGGCGGCGCGGGAGTTCTCCGCTCGGGTGCTCGACGTGCACGAGTGGCTGGCACCTCGCGTCGACAAGCTGCCCACAGGCCACTTCCGCCGGCGGGTGGCCGTGCAGGACCCGTGCCACTTGCGCCATGTGCAGGGCGCCCACGACGCGGTGCGCATGGTGCTCGGCCTCTACGCCGAGCTGGCCGAGCTCGACGACGACGGCTTGTGCTGCGGCGCGGGCGGCGCCTACGCCGCGCAGCACGCGGAGATGGCGGGCGCCATCCGCGATCGCAAGGTGGCCGCCGTGCAGCGCACCGGCGCTCCCGTGGTGGCCTCGGCCAACCCCGGGTGTGCCATGCACCTGGCCGCCGCAGGCCTTACCGTCAGGCACCCGTTGGAGATCGTGGACGAGGTGCTGCGCAATGGCCGGTGAGTTCGACGAGATACGAGGTCGGTTGGAAGGCATCGCCGAGGAGTTGGCCGATTTGGCCATCGCCCGGCTGCGGGAGTCGATCGACGCAGGGGGCAACGAGTTGCCCGTCGACGAGAAGCGCCTGACGCGCGCTCGTCGAGCCGTCGAGAAGGCGGCCGCCATCCTGCGCGAGCCTGATTCGCATGACGAGTTGGGCTGACGTCGAGGCGGCTGCCCCCGAGCTCGCCGCCTTGGTGCGAGCGCGGTTCGAGGCCACCGGCCTCGCCTTCCTGGCCACCTTGCGCACGGACGGCTCGCCGCGCATCACCGGCGTCGAGCCCACCTTCGAGGACGGCGAGCTGGTGCTGGGCATGATGGCGGGCTCGCGCAAGGGAGCAGACCTCCGGCGCGACCCGCGGCTGGCGTTGCACGCAGCGAGCGTCGACAAAGAGGTCAAAGACGGTGACGCCAAGGTCGCCGGGCGAGCGGTGCTGGTGAACGACGATCCCCACGACCGGTGGCACGTCGACATCACCGAGGTGTCATTGCTGCGCCCCGGCGAGCCGCTCGACCACCTGGTCATCCAGTGGTGGCGGCCCGGCGAGGATGTCACCACGCGCAAGCGGTACTAGCGGCGGCCGCGGCACGGTGCGCAGGCGCGAGGCGGGGGCCTTGTGCCCACTGCCCAGCACCAGGTGGCTGGTCACCGCCGCGGTGAGGAAGATCGAGCCCGACACACCCAGGGCGAAGCGCAGCCCGAGTTGGCTGCCCAGCCAGCCGGCCACCGAGACGCCGCCCAGGTAGGCGAGGTCGAGCACCATCTCCGAGGCCGCCATGGTGCGGCCCCGCAAGCTGTCGGGCGTGCGTTGCTGGAGCAGCGACTGGTAGGCGACGGTGCCGATGGCATTGCCGGAACCGGCCAGCAGCCACAGGCACAGCAGCGACGACAGCACGTGCACCTGCGACGCCCCCAGCACGGCGATGCCCACCACGCAGATGCTGACGGTGAGCAGCCGTTCGCGCGACCAGGCCCGAGCGGCGGCGGGCGCGGCCGACGAGCCCAGCAGCATGCCCAGGCCCCAGATGGCCGCAGGCAGTCCCAAGGTGGCGATGTCGGCGTCGAGCACCCGCAGCAGGAACAGCGGTTCCAGCGGGCCACGGATGGCGGCGGCGAACATGACCAAGCCGGTGACGAGCAGCACGCCGCGCACGGTCGGCGTGGAGCGCACGTACCGGAACCCCTCGCGCAGGTCTTCGATTGGCGACGAACTGGGCGCAGTGGTGCGGTGGTCGGGCAGGCGCATCGAGGCGACCAGCACCCCCGACACCACGAACGACAGCGCGTTCACGGCGAAGGCGGTGCCGAGCCCGACGTGGGCCACCAGCAGCGCGCCCACCACCGGGCCGACCATGACCGCCAACTGGAAGGTGACCGACACCAACGCGTTGGCTGCCACCAGGCGATGGGGCGGCACCACGTTGGGGATCGAGGCTTGCAGGCTCGGCTGGAAGAGGGCGGCGAACAGTCCGAGGCAGGCCGCCACCGCGTAGAGGTGCCCCAGCCGCGGTGTGTCGGTGAGCAACAGCGATGCCACCGCGCCCGCTCGCACCAAGTCGGCCACGATCATCAACTGCTTACGGTGCAGGCGGTCGACCAACGGCCCGCCGAAGGCGCCCGCCACCGCCCGGGGTGCAGCCTGCATGACGACGAGCACAGCGAGCGTGCCCGCCCCGGCGTCCTGCTTGGCCAGGCTGGCGACGACACCGAGCGAGTAGACCCAGTCGCCCTGGTTCGACACGGCCTGGGCCAGCCACAGCCGCATGAAGTTGCGCTCGTGCACCAGCTCGCTGAACTGCCCGCTCCCTGACGGCAGCAGCCGCGACCCGCTGATGCGGTGGAGCCCGACGAAGGCCCCCAGCACGATGAGCAGGTCGCCCAGGCTGAACACGTTGTGGATGGGTAGCCAGTCGGGCACGGCGAACACGTCGCCCAGGAACAGCAGGTGGGCGCCTTCCACCGCCCGGGAGTTCACGAAGTGGTCGGGCGAGGGGACCAACCCGGCGGCATTGAAGGCGTCGACCGAGCCGGGCATGACGCCGCCGTTGGCGGCGATGGCCGCGGCGTTGCAGGCGGCCCCGATGGCTACCAGCCACAGGCCGGGCACCTTGCGGTTGAGGGCCAGGAAGGCAAGGCCGAGCGCGTAGGAGCCGCCGTAGAGCAGCGGGTCGAACCACTCGGGCTCGTGGCGCCACAGCTTGAAGATGGCGAACTGCACGCCGAAGGCGGCGAAGAGGAGCTCGGGGTGGCGGAAGCGCAGGCCTGCGAACTCCAGTAGGCGTCCACCGGCCAACGGCACCGTCAAGATGCACACGGCCATGACCCCGAAGAGCACAGAGAAGTATCGGCAGGCAGGCCATGGACCCTTAGTCCGAAAGAACTAGTCATTTCCTCTCAAGGAAACGGACGGACGGGTCGAAATGACCTGTGCAGGCCCACCTCCCGGGGTCGGGCAGGAAGAGAGGAGGTGACGGTATGAACAGACTTCGTGCTCGCCTCGTGCGCGCCGGCTGCACGCTTGGCACCTTGGCCACGCTGGTAGTGGTCCTCGGCGCAGATCGTCAGTGGTAGCGGTGCGCGCCCTGCAAGCGGCCGACGTTCCCTTGGAACGGAACGGGCGGCCGCGTGTCGCCCATGTGCTGTCGCTGTCGGGTGTGCGCCGTTACGTCCACGCGGTCACCGCGGTGGGATCGGCGGTGTTGGTCCTCGGCGCCTGGCGCGGGTTCTCGCAGCCGGTGTCGCCGCACCTCGGCCCGCTGCTGGTGTTCGCCGCCTTCGTCCTCCTCGGCGACTTGCGGCCCATCCGCATTCCCCGCCGTGACGAACAAGAGGAAATCGTCACCTCGGCGACGTTCACCTTCGCCATCCTGCTGACCGCGGGCCTTGGGCCCGCGCTGGTGGTGCGAACCCTCGCCGCGCTCGTCCCTGCGCTGCTGCGGCGCAAGCCGTGGTGGAAGTCGTTCTTCAACGTCTCGCAGTACGCGCTGTCGCTGTCGGCCTCGGCGCTGGCGTTGCAACTGCTGGTCGACGTGCCCCGCACGACGACGACAGCGTTCCTGCCCGCCGACCTGCTCGGCATCCTCGCCGCGGGCGTCGTCTACTTCGTGGTGAACAACGCCGTTACCGGCGTGGCGCTGGCCTTGGCCCAGGAGACACCGGTGCTGGAGTACCTGCGCCACGACTTGCTGTTCCAGGCCACCATCGCCGCCATCCTCCTCGGGCTGGCGCCCGTCGTGGTGGTGAGCGCCGAGTTCAGCCTGGTGCTGGTGCCGTTGTTCGCCCTGCCCATGGTGGCGGTGTACTCGTCGGCTTCGGTGTCGATGGAGCGCCACCAGGCGTTGCACGACGCGCTGACCAACCTGCCCAACCGGCGCCTGTTCCGCGACCGGGTGCACCAAGCGGTGATCAACGGCAAGCGCACCGACGTGCCCGCTGCGGTGATGATCCTCGACCTCGACCGGTTCAAGGACGTCAACGACACCTTGGGCCACCACATCGGCGACCTGTTGCTGCAGCAGGTGGGCGCCCGCCTGCAGTCGACGCTGCGAGAGGGCGACACCATCGCCCGCCTGGGCGGCGACGAGTTCGCCATCCTCCTGCCCACCGTGGCCGGCGAGGCCGCCGCTGCGCAGGTGGCCCGCAAGATCGTGAGCGTGCTGGAGGAGCCCTTCGTCCTCAAGGGGTGGAACTTCGACATCGAGGCCTCGATCGGCATCGCCCTGTTCCCCGAGCACGGGCACACGGTCGACACCCTCATGCAGCGGGCCGACGTGGCCATGTACGTGGCCAAGGAGAGCCGGGGCGGCTACGAGGTGTACCACGCCGACCGCGACCGCCACAGCCCGCGGCGCTTGGCCTTGCTGGGCGAGCTGCGGCGGGGGATCGAAGAGGGCAACCTCGTCGTGCACTACCAGCCCAAGGCCGACATGCGCACCGGCGGCATCCGGGGCGTGGAGGCGCTGGTGCGCTGGGAGCATGCCGAACACGGGCTCGTCCCGCCCGACGAGTTCATCCCCTTGGCCGAGCACACCGGGCTGATCCGCACGCTCACCCTGTGGGTGCTCGACCAGTCGCTGGCCCAGTGCCGGGCGTGGCAGGACGACGGGTTGCGCCTGGGGGTGGCCGTCAACCTGTCGGTGCGCAACCTCTACGACCCCTCGTTCGCCGACGAGGTGGCCGAGCTGCTCGACAAGTGGGGCATCGAATCCCGCATGCTGGAGTTGGAGATCACCGAGAGCGTGATCATGGCCGACCCGCTGCGGGCCATGACGGTGCTGGCTCGGCTGTCGTCGCTCGGGGTGGGGCTGTCGCTCGACGACTTCGGCGTGGGTTACTCGTCGCTGGCGTACCTCAAGCGGCTGCCGGTGACCGAGATCAAGATCGACAAGTCGTTCGTGATGAACATCACGTCCGACGAAAGCGACGCCCTCATCGTGCGCTCGACCATCGGGCTGGCCCGGTCGTTGGGGCTGCGGGTCGTCGCCGAGGGCGTGGAGACCGAAGAGGCGTGGGCCCGTCTGGTGGCGCTGGGCTGCGACGTCGCCCAGGGCTACTACCTGTGCAAGCCCAAGCCCGCCGACGAGCTGGCGTCGTGGCTGGCGTCGGTACCCATCGCCGCCGAGCCCTCGTCGCCCGACCCGGTGGGCACGTTGCCCAGCGTCGAGGAAGTCTGCCTCCGACTGGGCGAAGCCCAGGGCGCCCGCGGCTGACGCCCCCACAAATCGGTTCTGGCCTGTCATTCGCGCCGCATGCGGCGCGAATGACAGGCCAGAACGGAGAGGGGGTGGCTCAGGCGGCGCGGCGGAGGGCGCCGACCCGGACCAGCTCCATGAGGAGGCTGACGCCGAGCACCAGGAGGGCGCCCGCGTTGGGGTCGGTAGAGCCTGAGAGCACGAGCACGTCGAGCCCGGCGCGCTCGTCGTCGTTGAACCGGCTGGCGAGCGCCAACACGTTGCCCAACGAGTCGATCACGTGGATCCCGGTGGGGCCGTCGCCCCGCACCAGCATGAGGATGCGGTCGTAGCCGTCACGGATGACGCCGATGCCATTGCCCTCGCGCTCGTCGGGGGCGAAGGTGGCGACCAGCCGGCTGCGGTGGTCGACCAGGGCGACCCGGGTGCTGCCGTCGACTTCGACGGGCACGAGGGTCAGCGCCGGGCGCGTGCCTTCGAGGTCGAAGACGTCCCAGTTGCCCTCGTGGTGGGTGGCCGTGGCCACCTCTTCGCCGTCGATCGTCCACCGGAAGCCGTCACCGACGGCGCTCAACCGATATGCGACCGGTCCGACTACAGCGAAGGGGCGCTCGCAGTACCCGCATCGACGGGTGCTGCTCGGCGCCGGCATGCCGCAGCCCTCACACGTTTTCACCGTTCAGGCATCGACCCTGGCGGCGGCGCACTTGAGAATCGATTGACACGGTCGATGAGCTGGCGCAGCCGCCCGTGGTGCATGAGGTCGAACTTGAAGGCGATGCGGGGGAGTTCGACGTGGTCGTGCGTCGACACCTCGGGGGGCAGCGCGGCTGTGGCGCGAAAGCCGCCTTCCGTGCAGATGTCGGCGAACTCCTCGTCGAGGACGGCGACTTCTTCGTCGGTGGGCTGGGCCCGAAGGCGGATGACCAACTCGTCGCGCACGAAGCGACGGGAGTGGTAGTTGCGGTAGAAGCCGAGGATTTCGTCGGCCGCTTCCTGCACGTCGTCGGTGATGAAGTACAGGTCGCGGTCGTCGGCCGAGATGAGCCCCCGTTCACCCACCTCTTGGTCCATGAACCGCTGGAACGCCTGCCAGTAGGTGCCGCCCGGGACTTCGAGCAGGACGATCGGCACGGGATCGGCCTTGCCCGTCTGCACCAGGGTGAGCAGTTCGAGCGCCTCGTCGAGGGTGCCGAACCCGCCGGGCAGGGCGACGAAGCCGTCGGACTCCTTGACCAGCATGAGCTTGCGGGTGAAGAAGTACTTCATCTCCACGAGCTTGGGGTCGCCCAGGATGAACTCGTTGGCCCCTTGCTCGAAGGGGAGGCGAATGTTGACGCCGATGGAGGCTTCGCGGCCGGCCCCTTCCAGGCCCGCCGCCATGATGCCCGGGCCTGCGCCGGTGACCACCATCCAGTGGCGGGCGGCCAGGGCGGCGGCCAGGTCGCGGGCCTGGGCGTACAGCGGGTCCTCGGGCAGGGTGCGGGCCGAGCCGAACATGGTGACCTTGGGGACGTCGCGGTAGGGGGCGAAGACCTTGAACGCCTCGCGCATCTCCTTGAGGGCGGCGTTGACGATCTTGAGGTCGAGGCGGGCGACGTCGTCGGTGGCCAGGCGCAGCCCGGTCACCAGGATCTCGAACAGCTGGTCGCGGTCGCGCTCGGCGCCCGCGGCATCGAGCAGTTCGACCAGCTTGGCGTCGAGGGCGTCGTCGCCCGTGCGGTAACGGGGGAGGCGGTCGCTCATCGTGCTCACAGCTTCGCAGCTACCCTCGGCTGCCGTGCTCCGCACCTGCTCCCGTTGCGGCACCCAGGCCGAGTGCCCCGACGACGGGCTGCCGGAGGGGTGGTCGATGGCCACCGAGGGCAAGCGGGTGGAGTACCACTGCAGCCCGTGCGTGCGCGCCAACATCCGCGCCATCGAGGGCAAGCTGCCCCAAGAGTGGTGGGAGTAGCCCGACCCCCAAGCCGTTGAGGCCAGAACCGAGGGGTGGGGTCAGCCGGCGCGGCGGAGGGTCGCCGGCATCCAGGGGAGGGTGAGGCGGCTGGCCAGGGCGGCCGCTTCCAGGGCGGCGTCCTGCACCGGGTGCCAGGGCAGGCCGTACTGGCGGCGCAGGGGAGCGGGCAGCAGTCCCGCCGTGAGGTCGCGGCCGACGCGGCCGACAACGGGGACCTTGGGCGTGACGATGGCCCGGCCCAGGCGGCGGGCCTGGTCGCTGACCGTCAGTGTCGCCACCATGTGGCGCACGTAGCGCTTGAAGGCGGCCAGGTCGTCGGGCTGCTCCGCTCGGGAGCAGCCCAGGAGCTCGGCCTTGCGGGTCGACTCCTGGTAGTAGCGCTCGGCATCGGCGGCCGAGAGGCGCCCGTGGAAGCGGCCGTACACCCGCAGGGCGGTGTCGATCAGGGTGGCGTGCACCCACATGAGCAACGCGGGGTCGTTGGCTTCGTAGCCCTCGCCCCGCACCCGGTCGTGCACCGTGCGCACGACCGCGGCAATGCGCTCGGCCTGTTCCACCGTGCCGAAGCTGATGGTGTAGCTGGCCTCCAACGTGCGCCGCAGGCGGGCGAACGGGTCTTCCTTGAAGCCGCTGTGCTCGGCCACGCCCCGGGCCACCAAGGGATGGGCCAGCTGCATCAACAAGGCCCGGCCGCCGCCCAGCAGCAGCACGCGTTCGCCGTCGACCCGCCGAACCACCGAGTCGGGGGCGAACATGTCGGTCACGCCGTGGCCGCCACCCGGCCGTAGAGGGTGGTGCGCTGTTCGAGCGTACGGCCCAACGGCTCGACGATGGAGCGGAAGCCGTCCTCGTCCATCAACTGGCCATGGGCGGCGCCCGCGGCCCGGGAGATGTTCTCGTCCATGAGCGTGCCGCCCAGGTCGTTGGCTCCCGCCCGCAGCACCTGCTGCGCGCCTGTGGCACCCGTCTTCACCCACGACACCTGGATGTTGGGCACCCAACCGTCGTAGGCGATGCGGGCCACCGCGTGCATGAGCAACGTCTCCCGGAACGTGGGGCCGCGGCGTGACTTGCGTTGCAGGTAGATGGGCGAGGCCATGTGTACGAAGGGCAGCGGCACGAACTCGGTGAACCCGCCCGTCTCCTTCTGCAGGTCGCGGGTGCGCACCATGTGGCGGGCCCAGTGCACGGGTTGTTCGATGGAGCCGAACATGATCGTGATGTTGCTCCGTAGGCCCACCGAGTGCGCCGTGCGGTGGGCGTCGAGCCACTCCTGCGTGTCGATCTTGTCGGGGCACAGGACGGCGCGGATCTCGTCGTCGAGGATCTCGGCGGCGGTGCCCGGCAACGTCTTGAGCCCGGCGTCCATGAGCCGGCGCAGGTAGTCGGCCAGCGGCTCGCCCAGGCGCTTGGCCCCCTCGGTCACCTCCAGCGCGGTGAAGCCGTGGATGTGGATGGTGGGCGACGCCGCCCGCACCGCTTTGATGACCTCGAGGTAGTAGTCGCCGTCGAAGCTCGGGTGGATGCCGCCTTGCAGGCACACCTCGGTGGCGCCGCGCTCCTCGGCCTCGACCACCCGATCGGTGATGTCACTCAGCTCCAGCAGGTACGGCGTGCCCCGCAGGTTGAGCGACAGCGGACCCTTGGAGAAGGCGCAGAACTTGCACTTGAAGGTGCAGACGTTGGTGTAGTTGATGTTGCGGTTCGAGACCCAGGTGACGGTGTCGCCGACGGCGCGGGCTCGCAGTTCGTCGGCCACCTCGGCTACCGCCGCCACCTCGGGGCCACGGGCGCCGAACAAGGCGGTGAGCTCGTCGACGCCGGGCTCCTGTCCGAGCAGGACGCCGGCCAGCACCTCGTTGACCCGGCCGCCGGCGCGGGGCGCCGACGGCAACAGGGTGGGCGGCTCGACGTCGGCGCCCGAGTACCAGGCCTCGCCCGGCTCGCGGCCCAGTGACTCGGCGTCGCTGCGGTCGAGCACGGCGAAGCGCAGAGGCTCGGCCAGCCACCGTTCGGGGGCCAGCGCGTACTCGGGATAGATGGTGAGGCGGGGGGCGAGGGTGAAGCCGCGAGCTTCGGTGGCTGCCCGCAGGCGGTCGATGGCGGGCCACGGGCGCTCGGGGTTGACGTGGTCGGGAGTGACGGGCGAGACGCCGCCCCAGTCGTCGATGCCCGCTTCGAGCAGGCGGCCGAAGTCGTCGGTCAGGTTGGGCGGCGCCTGCAGGTGGACCTCGGGCGGGAGGATGAGGCGAGCGGCGGCCACCGACCACAGGTACTCGTCGTCGGGGCACGGCGGCGCGTTGTGCATGGCCGTGCCGGGCTTGGGCAGGAAGTTCTGGACGATCACCTCCTGCACGTGGCCGTGGCGCCGGTGGGCCGCCGCGATGGCTTCCAGCGCCTCGACCCGGTCGGCGCGGGTCTCGCCGATGCCGCAGAGGATGCCGGTGGTGAAGGGAATGGCGAGGGTGCCGGCCGCTTCCAGGGTGGCGAGGCGGCGGGCAGGTTCCTTGTCGGGCGAGCCCCGATGGGCGGGCACGTCGGCCAGGGTCTCCAGCATCATCCCCTGGCTCGCCGACACCTCCCGCAGCCGGGCCAGTTCATCGGGGAACAGGGCGCCCGCGTTGGCGTGGGGGAGGAGGCCCGTCTCGTCGCGGACCAAGGCGCACATGGCGACGAGGTAGTCGACCGTGGATGCGTAGCCGTGCTCGGCCAGCCACTGGCGGGCCACCGGGAAACGCTCCTCGGGGCGTTCGCCCAGGGTGAACAAGGCCTCGTGGCAGCCGACGGCAGCACCCGCGTGGGCGATCGCCACCACCTCGTCGGGCGAGAGGTAGGGGGCCTGCACCCGGGCGGGAGGCTGGGCGAAGGTGCAGTAGCCGCAGCGGTCGCGGCACAGGTGGGTGAGCGGGATGAAGACCTTGGGCGAGTAGGTGATGCGGGTGCCGAAGGTGGCGTCGCGCCGGGCCGCGGCGGCGGCCAGCAATTCCTCGAGCGGCATGTCGAGCTGGGGCGAGCTCATGGCCGCCACACTAGGTGCGCCCGCTGGTTACGCGAATGCGACGACGGGGCCCTCGTCCTCCCGCACCCGACGCCGGCCGGTGAAGCACACGGCCACGCCGAAGATGGTGAGGATGGTGAAGGTCACGTAGGGGTTGCCCGGGTTGTCGTCGGACGCCAGCGGGCTGGGCGCGGCGGCCAACTGGGCGTAGAACGCCGGGCCGCCGACACCGGAGACGCCTTGGCTGCCGCCCATGGAGCGGGCCGTGGCCTGGGCGGCGCCGTCGGGGCCACGCAAGGCGGCCACCGTGCTCTCGCCAGGGCCGTTGGGCGGGGCCACCGAGGGGGCTGCCGCAGCGGGGGCCGGACGCGTGCCGGGCCGAGAGCCGTTGGGCCCGCCGTCGCCGCGGGGCGTGCTGGACCGCGGTGCAGGGGTGCTTGCGGAGGGTGCAGGCGCGCTCGGCGCAGGCGCCGGGGTGGCCGTCGCAGGCGGAGGCGTCGTGGCCTTGCCGCCCCCGGTGCCGGGAGAACCGCCGCCGCCCGGGGTCGCGGAACCGCCGCCGCCGCCGGTGCCGCTGCCGGGTGAAGTGGTCCCGCCGCCCCCGCCCCCGCCCCCGCCCCCGCCGCCACCGCCGCCCCCGGTGCTCGGGGGCTTGGTCGTGGTCGTGGTGGTGGTGGGCTTGTTCTTCTGCTGGGGGTTGTCGGGCTTGGACTGCTCGGCACCGGCGCGGGGAGTGGCCTCGGCGGGCTTCACCGAGGCGGCGTCGGCCATCTGGGGGCCGGTCCACAGCCCTGCCAGCAGCACGATGGCGCCACCGGTCGCCAGCCGGCTGCGCTTCCAGTTGGCCTTGGGCTGGGCCATCCGAGTTCCGCTCCTCATCCCTGTCCGCGGGCCAGCCACGCACAGTGGCGGCCTAGGACTAGTCCTTCGGCAACGCTCGGGGGGCGCTTGAGGGGAAAGTGCCTACGGCGCGGCGGTGGGGTCGACCAGCCAGACAACCCGGTCGGCCCGCACCCGGGCGGCGGGCAGGTCCTCACCGGCGGCGATGCGGGCCACGGCGTCGCGCTTGTCCTCACCGACCACGGTGAACAGCACCACTCGGGCCCGGGCGATGCCCGACAGCGTCAGCGTCATGCGCTGGTGCGGGTAGCGGCCGGAGGGGTCGTCGCTGAGGGTGACCAGGCGGCCGGGGTCGGCCTCCAGCCCGTGCGAGCCGGGGAACAGCGACGCGGTGTGGCCGTCGGCGCCCAGCCCGAGGTGCACCAGGTCGAACCGCCCCAGTTCGCCCACCCGCATCTGGTAGGGGTCGGGGCCTTCCTCGCAGCGCATGGGGTGCACCGAGTTGGCCGCCCCCACCCGTTCCAGCAGGGCCTCCCGCCCGAGCCGCTCGTTGGAGTCGGCGTGGTCGGCGGGCACGCAGCGTTCGTCGCCCCAGTAGACGTCGACGGCCCACCAGTCGATCTGGGCGGCGCCGTCGGCGGCCAACCGCTCGTAGCACCGGCGGGCCGTGGCGCCACCCGAGAGCGCGATGGAGAACGCCTCGCCCGGGCGGGTGTGGAAGCACTCGATGACGCGCTCGGCGAATTCGCCGGGCACGTCGTCGACGACGACGAGCTCTCCGTTCACGGCGCGAAGCCTAGGAGGGACTGGAGGGCGCGCTCGTACCCGCGGTCGCGGCCGAGGTGGGTGAGGGCCTCGCCCAGCGACCAGGGGAGCGACTCGTCGGGCAGGCTGAGCACGTCGTCGTGGGAAGGGCCGCCTTCGACGTGGGCGCCCGCCCGCACCATGCGTTCGCCGGGGCGGCGGGTGACGGTGAAGGTGGCGGGGCCCGCGATGAGCCGGATGGAGACGTGCCGGTCGTCGCGCACCTTCACCGCCGCCGGGAGCAGGTCGAGGCGCTCGGCCAACCACCCGGCCAGGAGGCGACGGGGGCCTTCCTTGCCCGACACCTCTGCGGTTGTGACCTGGCGCACGAACGGGCCGTAGGCGGAGCCGTCGAACAGGGCGGCGAGCAGGCGCCGCCATGGCTGGAGGCGGATCCAGGTGAGGTCGACGACGGGGTAGCGCTGCACCAGCTCGGCCACCGCGGCGAACTCGGTGGGTGCCTCCTTGGTGTCGACCAGCACCACGTCGGCGGTGGCCAGCAACGGGTCGGCCGGGGAGGGGAGGCGGCCCACGAACCACACCGCCGTGGGGATCTCGGGCAGCGTCAGCGGCTCGACCAGGGAGTCGAGGTGGCGGGCGGCCGGGCCGGTGACGTGCAGGCGGACTTCCTCCCACCAGATGTCGACGCCTTCGGCCTCGCTGCCTTGGAGGACCACCTCGGCGTCGATGCGCGACTCGGCGTCGTCGGGGTTCGCACAGCGCACCACCACGGTGCGACCGGGGTGGCGTCCGCCCAGGCGCAGCGTGGCCTCGCAGGCCCTGCGCTCCTCGGCGTCGTCGGTGGCGATGGCCACCAGGTTCACGACGCTGGTGCGGGTGGCGGTGCGCTGCTCGCCGTGGCGCATGCGGTCGAGGGCGTCGAGGATCGTGCTCACCCGCACGCCCTCGCCTTGCCACGCCGCCAGCTCGCAGGCGCCTACGGGCTGCGCCATCGCCGTCCGTCGCGGGCCAGGAGGCGGTCGGCCTCGGGCGGGCCCCACGAGCCCGCCGGGTAGTGGGCCAGCGGGAACTGCGGGTCGTCCCACGCTGTCAGCAGGGGCTCCACGATGCGCCAGGCCTGCTCCACCTCGTCGGAGCGGATGAACAGGGTGGGATCGCCCACCATGGCGTCGAGCAGCAGGCGCTCGTAGGCCTCGGGCGTCTCCTCCAGGAAGGCGGCGCCGTAGGAGAAGTCCATCGACACCGAGCGGACTTGGAAGGCCTGGCCCGGCACCTTGGCGCCGAAGCGCAGGGTGATGCCTTCGTCGGGCTGGATGCGCAGCACGAGGGCGTTGGGGCCGAGGCCCCGGGTCTCCTTGGAGCCGAAGGGCAGGTGGGGCACCTCGTGGAACTGCATCGCCACCTCGGTGACCCGCTTGGGCAGGCGCTTGCCGGTGCGCAGGTAGAAGGGCACACCCGCCCAGCGCCAGTTGTCGACCCGCAGGCGCATGGCCATGTAGGTCTCGGTGTGGCTGTCGGCGGCCACGCCTTCCTCCTGGCGGTAGCCCACGACCTCGTCGCCTTCCACCCAGCCCGGCTCGTACTGGGCCCGCACCACCTCGTTGGGCACCTCGTCGACGGTGAGCACGTCGACCGCCCGCAGGGCCTTGACCTTCTCGTCGCGGATGCCCTGGGCATCGATGGTGGCGGGGGGCTCCATGACGGTGAGGGCCAGCACCTGGAGGACGTGGTTCTGCACGATGTCGCGCAGCGCGCCCGCGCCCTCGTAGAACCCGCCCCGGTGCCCCACGCCCAACGACTCGGCCACGGTGATCTGGACGTGGTCGACGTACCGGCGGTTCCAGATGGGCTCGAAGATGGCGTTGGCGAAACGGAGGGCGAGGACGTTCTGGACCGTCTCCTTCCCCAGGTAGTGGTCGATCCGGTAGATCTGGCTCTCGTCGAACGCCGCGTGCATGGCCTTGTCGAGGTCGCGTGCGCTGGCCAGGTCGCGGCCGTAGGGCTTTTCGACCACCACTCGGACGAAGCTCTCGCCGTTGTCGGGGCGGTGCAGGCCTTGGGCGGCCAAGCCCTCGGCCACGGTGCCGAACACTTGGGGGACGGTGGCCAGGTAGTGCACGAGGTTGCCGCCCGTGCCCCGCTCGGCGTCGATCTCCTCGACGGCGGTGCGGAGGCGCTCGAAGGTGCCGGGGTCGCCGTAGTCGCCTGCCACATAGCGGAAGCCGCCGACCAGGCTCTCCCACGCCGCGCCCGGCTTGTCGACCGCTTCGAGCATGCGGGAGCGGAAGTCGTCGTCGGACATCTCGGTGCGGGCCACGCCCACCACGCTGAAGGCCGGGGGCAGGCGGCGTTCGGCCGCCAACTCGGCCAAGGCGGGCATGAGCTTGCGGGCGGTGAGGTCGCCCGAGGCTCCGAACACCACGAGGATGCACGGGGGCGCCCGGCGTTCGCCCGCGTCGCCCACCTCCGCCAGAGGGTTCTCGTCGGCCGTCATGTCAGGTCGGTTCGTGGCCCCCGGCGTCGCTCGCCGACGCCTCCGGAGCGGTGATGCCCGCGTCCTCCAGGTCGTGCTCGCGGGCCACCTCGCCCGCGGCGGACTCGGTGAGGAAGCGGTGCCCCCCGAACTGGTTGCGCAGCGCGGCGACGATGCGCGCCGCCATGCGCTCGTCGTCGCGGGAGGCGAAGCGGGCGTAGAGGCTGGCGGTGATGACCGGGGTGGCCACGGCCCGGTCGATCGACTCCTGCACGGTCCAGCGGCCCTCGCCCGAGTCCTCCACCCAGCCCCGGATGTTGCGGAACTCCTCGGGGGTGCTCAGGGCGAGCTCGGCCAGCTCCAACAGCCAGGAGCGCACCACCGAGCCGTGGTTCCACAACGAGGCAATTTGGTGGAGGTCGAGGTCCATCTCCTCGGCCGCCTCCAGCAATGCGAAGCCTTCGGCGTAGGCCTGGAGCAGGCCGTACTCGATGCCGTTGTGGACCATCTTGGTGAAGTGGCCGGCCCCCGACGGCCCCACGTGGGCATAGCCGTCGTCCGGTGCCAAGGCGGTGAAGACGGGCTCCAGCGGGGTGACGAAGGCGGGGTCGCCGCCGACCATCAGGCAGTAGCCGACCTTAAGGCCCCACACGCCGCCCGACACCCCTGCATCGACGTAGCCGATGCCCCGCTCGGCCAACGCTGCGGAGCGCAGGACGGCGTCGGTGTAGCGGGAGTTGCCGCCGTCGATGATGGTGTCGCCCGAGGCCAGAAGGCCGCTCAGTTCCTCGACCGTGGTTCGGGTGGGATCACCCGACGGCACCATCACCCACACCGCCCGGGGTTGTTCCAGCTTGGCCACCAGGTCGGGCAGGTCACTCGCCCCCGTGGCGCCGTCGGCTTCGGCGGCGGCCACCGACTCGAAGTTGCGGTCGTAGGCCACCACCTGGTGGCCCCGCTCGATCAGGCGCTTGGTCATGTTGCCGCCCATGCGCCCCAGCCCCACCATCCCGATCTTCATCGGCGACCGCGGATCAACTGATCTCCTTGAGGTCGTCGACGGCCACCCGCAGGACGCGGCGGCCGTGGGCCTGGAGGCTCTGGTAGTCGCCCACCGCCTGGGCGCCGATGAGGGTGCCGAAGTCGTAGGGATAGTCGGGGATGGGCAGGGCCGGGGCCGGCGTGCGCCCCACCACCTGCACCGCGACCACGGAGTCGGGGCCGCCCTTGTGCAGCTGTCCCGTCGAGTGCAAGAACCGGGGTCCGTAGCCCGCGTTGACGGCCATGCCGTCGAGCCCGTCGCGCAGCGCCCGGCGCAGGGGCTCCAGCGAACTTCCGTAGGGGAGGTAGGCCTGCACCGATACGTAGTCGCCCGGCCGCACCTGCGAACGCAGCCACGCCCCCACTGTGCCCGGGTCCTCTGCTGGCGGGGGCTGCAACGGCAGCGAGTCGAGGACCTTGGCCGTGTTCTCTTTGGACTCGCTGACGTTGGGCTCGTCGAAGGGGTCGATGCCGAGCACGTGCCCGGCCACCGCGGTGGCGATCTCCCACCGCTGGAACTCGGCGCCCAAGGCGGCCACGTCGTCGATCTCCAGCCCGACCACGTGGCGGTCGTCGCCTGTCTCGACCTCGGTGGTGGGCACCGGGATGCAACCCGTGCCCTGCTTGCCGGTCGACTCGGCGATGAGCTGCTCGACCCACAGACCGAAGGCGGCGAACGGCTCGGGCACCACCACCGTCACCTTGTCGCGGCCTGTCTTGGCCGCCTCGCCCATGGCCAAGCCGAGCTCGACCGCCTCGTGGCCGTCGACGGCCAACGCCCGCTCGCACACCTCGGCCACGTCGATGCCCAGCAGGGCAGCGGGCACCATGCCGAAGTACGACAGGACCGAGTAACGCCCGCCGATGTCGGGTGGGTTGCGGAACACCCGGTTGAAGCCGCCGTCGGTGGCCAGTTCGTCGAGGGCGGTGCCGGGGTCGGTGATCGCTGCGAAACGGCGGCCGTCGCCCACCCGGTCCCAGAAGTGGGCGAACAGGGTCTTGACCTCGATGGTGCCGCCCGACTTCGACGACACCAGGAAGAAGGCGTCGTCGGCGTCGACCGAGGCGATGGTCTCGGGGTCGGTGGTGTCGAGCACCACCAGTCGGTCGGAACCCACGGCAGCCCGCAGCACTTCGGGGCCGAGCGAGGAACCGCCCATGCCCAACAGCACGACCTGGGCGGCGTCGATGCCCGCCGCCCACGCCCGCAGGTCGGCGGCTTCGTCGCGCATGCGACTCGCCACGTCGAGCCACCCGAGTCGGTTCGCCGACACGTTGCCTGCGGGCCACAGGCCCGCGTCGCGGGCGAGCAGCCGTTCGTAGAGGTCAGCCACCGAGCGCCGCCGCCTTGTCGTGCAACGCCTGCATGAGTTCGTCGAAGGACTTCACGAAAGCCGACACGCCCTCGTTCTCCAACGTCTGGGCCACGTCCTCGACGTCGATGCCCAGGGCGCCCAAGCGGTCGAGCGCCTCCCGAGCCTCGTCGAGGCCGTCGTCGACGGTGCGGGCCACCGTGCCGTGATCGAGGAACGCCTCGATGGTGGGGTCGGGCAGGGTGTTGACGGTGTCGGGCCCGATGAGGTTGTCGACGTACAGGAGGTCGGGGTAGTCGGGGTCCTTGGTGGACGTCGATGCCCACAGCGGCCGCTGCAGGTTGGCGCCCCGGGCGGCCAAGGCCTCCCAGCGCGGCCCCGAGAACCGCTCCTGGAACAGCACGTAGGCCAGCTTGGCCTGGGCCACTGCGGCCTTGCCTCGCAACGCCCGAGCCTCGTCGGTGCCGATGGCATCGAGGCGGCGGTCGACCTCGGTGTCGACCCGGCTGACGAAGAACGACGCCACGCTCTGCACCTGCGACAGGTCGCCCTCGAACGCCTCCAACCCGGACAGGTACGCCTCGATGACCTCGTCGTAACGGGCCAGCGAGAAGATCAAGGTGATGTTGATCGACCGGCCCTCGGCGAACATCTGCCGGATGGCGGGCACGCCTTCAGGCGTGCCGGGGATCTTTACGTAGAGGTTGGGCTGGTCGATGCGCTCGTGCAGGAAACGAGCGGCCTTGACGGTTCCTTCGGTGTCGCCCGCCAGCGACGGCGCCACCTCGACCGACACGAAGCCGTCGACCCCGTTCGACGAGTCGTAGACCGGACGCAGGACGGCCAGAGCGTCGGTGACGTCCTTGACCACCATGCCCCAGTAGGCGTCCTCCACGGTGTGCTGCTTGAGCAGCTCGCGGAACTGGTCGTCGTAGTCGGCCGAGCCCGCGATGGCCTTCTGGAAGATCGTCGGGTTGGAGGTCACCCCGCGGATGCCCGCGTCGACCAGCCGTTGCAGCTCGCCGGAGGTGAGGTAGCCCCGCTTGAGATTGTCGAGCCAGGCGCTCTGGCCGTACTGGTCGTAGAGGTCGTGCAGCTTGGTCATTCGTCGTCCTCCTCGAAGACGGCGAGCAGCGCCCTCGCCTCCTTGGCCACGTTGTCGGGGGTGAAGCCCAGCTTCTCCAACACGGTCGTACCCGGTGCCGAGGCGCCGAACCGGTCGATGGACACCGAGTGGTCGGCCCAGCGCGTCCAGCCGAACGAGGTGGCGGCCTCCACCGCCAACGCGGGGACGTCGTCGGGCAGCACGGATTCCTGGTAGTCGTCGTCCTGGTCCTCGAACAGCTCCCAGCACGGCATCGACACCACCCGGGCCACCACGCCTTCCTCCTCCAGCAGGCGAGCCGCCTCCACGCACACGGCCACCTCGGAGCCCGTGCCGATCAGCACCACGTCGGGGTCGTCGCCGCCCGGCTCCAACACGTAGGCGCCCCGGGCCACGCCCTCGGCCGCCTCGGCCGTGCCTTCCAGCACCGGCACCTTCTGGCGGCTGAGCAACAGCGCCACCGGGCAGTCGCCCTCCACGATCACCCGCCAGGCATGAGCGGTCTCGTTGGCGTCGGCGGGGCGCATCACCCGCAGCTGCGGCATGGCCCGCATGGCGGCCAGTTGCTCGATGGGTTGATGGGTGGGGCCGTCTTCGCCCAGGCCCACGGAGTCGTGCGTCCACGAGTAGACGACCTTGGCCTCGCTGATGGCGGCCAGGCGCACCGAACCCCGCATGTAGTCGCTGAAGGTGAAGAAGGTGCCGCCCACCGGCAGGACGCCGCCGTGCAACGCCATGCCGTTCATCGCCGCGCCCATGGCGTGCTCGCGCACCCCGTAGTAGACGAGACGCCCGGCCGGATCGGCGGCCGACTGCACGCCCCGGTCCTTGAGCATGGTGCCCGTGTTGCCGGTGAGGTCGGCGCCGCCCGACAGCAGCCCCGGCACCACGTCGGCGACGGCGTTGACGACGTCGCCGCTGGCGACCCGGGTTGCGATCGACGCGCCCGGTGACCACGTGGGCAACTTCGACTCCCACCCGGCCAGCCCGCCGCCCCGCAGGCAGGCCTCGAGCTCGGAGCGGTCGCCCTGCCACCCGTCGAAGCGCTTCTGCCAGGCGGCTCGCAGTGCCTGGCCCCGGGGCACGCAGCGGCCGTAGTAGTCGACCACCTCGTCGGGGACCCAGAACGACTCGTCGGGCGGCAGCCCCAACAGTTCTTTGGTGGCCCGGATTTCGTCTGCGCCCAGGGGCTCGCCGTGGGCCGAGGGCGTGTCGGTCTTGTTGGGCGCGGGCCAGCCGATGTGGGAACGCAGGATGAGCAGCGACGGCCGGTCGTCGACCTCCATGCCCCGGCGCAGGCCCGCCTCCAAGGCGTCGAGGTCGTTGGCCACCTCGCCCAGGTTGTCGACGTGCCAGCCGTAGGACTCGAAGCGCTTGGCCGTGTCTTCCGTGAACGACAGCTCGGTGGGGCCGTCGATGGTGATGTGGTTGTCGTCGTAGACGTAGACGAGCCGGCCCAGGCCGAGGTGGCCGGCCAGCGATGCCGCCTCGTGGCTGATGCCCTCCTGCAGGTCGCCGTCGGAGCAGATGACGAAGGTGTGGTGGTCGGCTACCTCGGGACCGAAGCGGGCCCGCAGGTAGCGCTCGGCGATGCCCATGCCCACGGCGTTGGCAAAGCCTTGGCCCAACGGCCCGGTGGTGACCTCGACGCCCTTTGTGTGGTGCACCTCGGGGTGCCCCGGCGTCTTCGACTCGTACTGGCGGAAGGCCTTGATGTCGTCGAGGGTGAGGTCGTAGCCCGTCAGGTAGAGCATGGAGTAGAGGAGGATCGAGGCGTGGCCCGCCGACAAGATGAAGCGGTCGCGGTCGGGCCAGTCGGGCTCGGACGGGTCGTGGCGCATCACCCGCGTGAACAGGACGTGGGCCAACGGCGCCAGCGCCATGGCCGTGCCGGGGTGGCCGGAGTTGGCGGCCTGGGGGGCGTCCATGGACAACCCCCGGATGACGTTGACGCCCAGCTGTTCAAGGTCCTGCTCAAGGTCCTGCTCGGTCATGCCGGCAACCCTAGCCACCGGGTGTGACAGCAAAAGCGGGGACCTCAGTCGAACAGCGCCACCGAGGCGGTGAAGCCGTGCAGGAAGTTGCGCCCGCCGACGGGGCCGAACTCGCCGGCGGCGAAGAACCCGGCCACCGGTGCGCCGTCCAAGGCCTCGTCGAGCACGGCGGCGTCGTGGTCGGGCATGCCGAACAGGCGTGACCCCCGCCCGTTGCAGGTGAACAGCAGCGCCCCCGCCGCAGGCCCGGCATCGGCCAGCATCGAGCGCAGGTCCTCGTCCGCCGTAGTGGCGTCGCGCACGTGGTACTGGGCGGTTGTGCCCACCTCCACCAGGTCGCCCACGGCGATGGCGCCGTTGTCCTTGTCGGCGCCGATCACGTTGCGCACCAAGAAGTCGCCCCGGCCGAACTCGGCCTTGTGCTCGTCGACCACCAGGCCCAGGTGCAGGCCCTGGTTGACCAGGCGCACCTCTTCCTCGTCGAGGCCCATGCGCAGCAGCCGCTCCACGGCGGGCTTGCCGCCCAACTCGTAGACCACGTTCCGCTCCGACCGGGTGACGATGTAGGGGCTGCCGATGGGGCGGCACCCTTGCGACACCACCGTGCGCACCGGCGCGCCGAGCACGGCGCCCACCGCCCCCGCAGTGACGATGCGGTCGTCGAGCGCCAGCCGGTTGCCGCCAGGCCCGCGGGCCGCCGAGGCCATGCCGCCCACCACCGGCAGCGGCCCCACCGACGACAGGAATGTCTCGGCCGGGAAGGTGAACGGGTCGCCCAGCAGCACCACGGCAGAGGGCGTGAAGCCCAGCCCGTCGGGCGGCCAGCCCTCCAACTCCGGCCCCAGCAGCACGGGCGCCACCGGCCCGACCCGGCCCGCCCATAACGACACGCCCGGCTGTTCCTCGACCTCCCGCGCCGGGCCTGCCACGGCCACCGCCGCGCAGCCCAGCAGCACGCCGGGGGACAGGATGGCCCGCACCGCAGCGGCGGCGTCCTCCAAGGCGCCCGCATGGGCTTCGGTCACGAACAGCATCGCCAGGTCGGGCGGCTCGCCGCCCAGCCGTTCCAACACCTCGCCCGCCACCTCGCCCACCGCCGTGGCCGTGACCGGGTGCTCGGAGATGGCCGCCGCGAACCGTCGGTCCATCAGGCGGGCGGCAGCAGCGTGAGGGGCACGACGGTGAACGGCCCTCGGTCGACCCGGCAGTGGGCCTCGATGGTGCCGTAGTCCTCGTAGGTGAGCTCGGCCCGCACCAGTCGATAGGTGAACTTGCCCGGCTCGACGGTGAAGGGCGACGCGTTGCGGGCCACCTCGGTGCCGGCGCTGTCCTTGAAGGACACTTCGAGGATGCCCTGGCCCGCCTCGTCGGGACGGCAGCGGACGAACACGATGAGGTGCGGCCCGATGGTCACCGGCGCAGGCTCGGGCGCCGCCATCGAGAACATGATCCCCGACAGGTCGATGCGGGTGGACGGCCCCGGCGCCTGGCGCAGGTTGATGTTCTCGGCGAAGAGGGCGGAGACGATGTCCATGCCGCCGAAACTAGTGCTGGGTCAGGCAGCAGCTTTCAGGTGCACCTCGGAATGGCGCACGGTGGCCCACCCGCGACGTTCGAGCAGGCGCACCAGCCACCAACCGGGGTCGACCTCGCCCCGGCGCAGGGCCAGCCGGGCCGACGTGGGAGCCGCGTGGTGGTTGTTGTGCAGCCCCTCGCCCGAGGTGATCCACGCCAGCCACTGGTTGTTGCGCGAGGTGTTGGGGTGGGGCTGGGAGCCGAAGGTGTGGCCGATGGCGTTGATAGCGGCGTTGAGCGACAGGTACGACGCCGTGTGCACGACGGAGGCGACGAGCGCGAAGCGCCAGCCGAAGGCCACCACCAGCACGCCGATGCCCAGCGACAGCCCCACCAGCGCCCGGTCGAACAGCACTCGGTCCCAGCGGTCGGCGGGCAGGTCGCGGGCATATCGGGCCACGGCGGCGGCGTCGTTGGCCACGCGGCGGTAGAGGATCACGTTGCCGAACTGCACCTTGGGGAAGCCCTCGAGCACAGGGGAGTGGGGGTCGCCCTCGACGTCGGTGAAGGCGTGGTGCTTGCGGTGGACGGCCACCCACTGGCGGGGCCGGATGCCGGTGGTGATCCAGGTGATCACCCGGAACACGGCGATGGCACCGGGCGCCAACGAGACGGCGCGGTGCGACAGGGCACGGTGTAGGTAGACGGTGGTGACCAGGGTGGCGAACTGGGCGAGCACCAACCCGACGATGACGGCGAGGACCATGCAATCCAGCCTACCTACCGGTAGGTAGGGATCGAACAGAAGGCGCCCTTATGTCACCCGCGCAAGTACCCTTCGAACTCATGGCTCTCCCGACGGCGGTCCCCACGCGCACCGTCATCCTCACGGAGGCCCTCCGCCTGTTCGCTGAACGCGGCTACGACGGCACCTCGCTCAACGACATCGCCGCCGCCGTCGGCATCCGCCGCCCCAGCCTGCTGCACCACTTCCCGTCCAAGGAAGCGCTGTACCGAGAGGTCTTCAACGCCTCCATGGGCGACTGGTTCCGCCGCGTCGACGAAGCCATCCAGCGCCCCCAGGACGGCTGGGACCAGGTCGACCACGTGCTCACCGCGGGCTTCCGCTTCTTCATGGAGAACCCCGAGTTCGTGCGCCTGGTGCGGCGTGAGGCGCTGGAAGGCGGCGACCGCCTGGGCATCGACCTGGGCCAGGCGCTGCGCCCTCTGCTCAGCCGAGCCGCCGGGTTCCTGGCCAAGGAGATGGACGCAGGCCGCTTCCGGCGCCACGACCCCGAGCAGCTCCTGCTCACCGGCTACGGGGCCCTGCTCAGCTACTTCAGCGACCTGCCGCTGCTGGCCTCGTTGCTCGACCGCGACCCGCTCGACACAGACGCCCTCGAGGCCCGCCTCGACCACATCCGCGGCTTCTTCCGGGCGGCGCTGGAGCCCTAGCCCGCTTGGCGTTGGTCGTCGAGGCGGGCCAGCACGTCGGCTTCTTCCATGGGCGCCTCGGGGCCGTACTTCAGGGCCAAGGTGCCCTTGTTGCCGCAGTGCGCGCAGGTCAGCGCCGCCACCGCCACCATGTCGTCGGGGTCGGACGCCCCCTCGGTTCGGCGCAGGTGGTCGAGGGCGACCTCGTCGGCGCTGTGGTCCATGTCGCAGCCGAAGCAGTGGACCTTGCCCTCGGCCGCAGCCGCGAACTGGCCGTCGTAACCGTCGGCTTCGAACTGGCGGATGACCTCGACGAGCGTGGTGCCGTCGGACGCGTACTCGGAAGTGCTCGACATGGGGGGCACCTACCCACACCGCGAGCGTCGCTAGCCTCCGTCATCGTGCAGGTGCCCCCCAACTGCGACCTCACCCTCGGCATGGTGTGCACCGACAAGTCGGAGCCGGGCCGTACCACGTGGCGCATGGCGGCCGACGAACGCTTCGCCAACCCGGCCGGCATCGTGCAGGGCGGCTTCCTGGGGGCCATGGCCGACTCCGCCATGGGGGCGTCGGCGGTGACGTGGGTGCAGGGCCGCAAGGTCTACGCCATGAACGCCGAGATGAAGGTCAGCTTCCTGCGCCCCGCCCGGATCGGATCGGTCCTCACGTGCACGGCCTGGGTCATCTCCGGCGGCAAGCGCACCGCGTTCGTGGAGGCCGAGATCGTCGACGACGAAGGCCGCATGGTGGTGAAGGCATCGTCCACCTACCTCCTCTCCGACCGGGAGTGACGCCGGTGCGGCGGTGGTGGCTGCCGGCGGTCCTCGGCGTCCTGTCCCTGTGCTCGGGCGCGTTGGCGCTGTCCGAGCCGGTGGTGCTCGCCTCCGCGGTCCCCGCCGCGCCTCCCAAGGTGCCGGTGCTGTCGGTGCGGCGAGTGCCCGTTGTGTTGTCGGGCGCCATCGCCGATGCCCGCCTGCGGTCGCGGCTCGACGCCGCACTGGCCGACCCCGCCTACCGGCGGTCGTGCCTCAGCGTCGACCGCGACGGGCGGCGCCTCTACGACGTGCGACCCGACGAACGGCTCATCCCGGCGTCGAACCTCAAGCTGTTGACCGGGTTCGCGGCCCTGACCCGACTGGGCCGGGAGGCCCGCTACACCACCGAGGCCCGGTCGACGCGACCGCCGTCGAACGGCGTGCTCGACGGCGACCTCTTCCTGGTCGGCGGCGGCGACCCCCTGCTGGGCACGGCCGACTACGCGGCCACGTTCCGCAACCAGCCCCAGGTGTTCACGCCGCTGGAGCGGCTGGCCGACGAGATCAAGGCGCAAGGCATCACCACCGTCACCGGGGTGGTTCGGGGCGACGAGTCGCGTTACGACCGGCAGCGCTACATCCCCACGTGGAAGCCGGGCTACCGGGCCGACGGCGAGATCGGGCCGCAGAGCGCGCTGGTGGTGAACGACGGCTTCGCCGCCTTCGGGGCCCGCACACAGCCTGCCCCGGCACCCGCCACCCACGCCGCCGCCGTGCTGGTGGCCCTGTTGCAGGCCCGGGGCGTGACGGTTGCGGGCGGGGCCGGTGAGGGCAGGGCCGAGGCGGGGCCGACAGTGGCCCGGCTCGACTCGCCGCCCATGCGCGACGTGGTGGCCCAGATGTTGCGGGAGAGCGACAACATGACGGCCGAGCTGTTGGTCAAGGAGTTGGGCCACCGATTCGGGGGCGACGGGTCGACCGAGGCCGGGCTGCGGGTCATCCGGGAGACGGTGGCCGCTGCCGGGCTGCCCGCCGAGCCTCTGGCCTTGTTCGACGGGTCGGGGCTCGACCGCGGCGACCGGGCCACCTGCCGGGTGCTGATCGAGAGCGTGGCGCGCGACGGCCCGACCGGTGCGCTGGCCGCGGGCATGCCGGTGGCCGCCCAGGACGGCACCTTGGCCCGGCGCTTCCAGAACCACCCGGCGGCGGGACGGCTGCGGGCCAAGACCGGTTCGCTCGACAACGTTGCCTCGCTCAGCGGATGGATGAACCCGCCTGCGGCCACCCCCGACGGTCCCCGCTTGGCCTTCGCCTTGGTGGCCAACGACTTCGGCCGCGACGCGGTCGGGCGAGCGCTGCAGGAGGCGGTGGCCGCCGCGTTGGCGGCCTACCCCGAGGCCCCCAAGCCCGAAGAACTGCGTCCGTAGCCATGGCCGACGACGCGCCGGTCCTCACGCCGTTACCGATGTTCCCGTTGAGCACGGTGCTGCTGCCCCATGCCGTCCTACCCCTGCACATCTTCGAATCGCGCTACCGGGCGCTGGCCCGCGACTGCATGAGCAGCGGCCTGGAGTTCGGCGTCGTGCTCATCGAGCGGGGCTCGGAAGTGGGCGGGGGCGACACCCGGTTCGGCGTGGGCACGGTGGCCCACATCACCGAGGCCACCGAGTTCCCCGACGGACGGTGGGCACTGCTGACGGTGGGACGGCGCCGCGTGCGGGTCGCCACCTGGCTGCCCGACGACCCGTACCCGCTGGCCCTGGTGGAGACGTTGCCGGAGCGCCGGCTCGACGAGCGCGGCGCCCTCGTCATCGACGCCGCGGCGCGGGCGGTGCGGCGCGCCTTGTCGCTGCAGGCCGAGTTGGGCGAAGCAGGTCCGTCGAGCCGCTTCGAGCTCGACGACGACCCCGACGTGGCCGCCTGGCAGCTGGCCGCACTCGCACCGCTTGGCCCCGTCGACCGCCAACGGCTGCTGGAGGTGCACGACCCCGGCGAGCGGGTGCGGCTGCTGGTCGGGCTGGCGTCGGAAGCGGGCGATCTGCTTGCGTACAGGCTCTCGGGGGGATAGGCACGTCCGCATCTGGCGAAACCGGAGGAATGCCGTGGCGCAGTCCGACAAGAGCTTGCCGACCCTGGCGAGCGAGCTGTGGGAGATGGTCGTCGCCTATGCCAAGCAGGAGACGGTCGACCCGCTGAAGCGGCTGGGCCGTTTCCTGCGTTACGGCGTGCCGGGCGCGTTGCTGTTCGGGACCGGGCTCGTCCTCCTCGCCGTGGGCGGGCTGCGGGCCCTGCAGACCGAGACCGGCAGCCGCTTCACCGGCAACTGGTCGTGGGCGCCCTACGCCATCCTCCTGGTGGTCAGTGCGGGGGTGGCCGCCTGGTCGGCCCGGGCCGTCAGCGCCAACAAACGAAAGGGGCGGTGATGGCCGTGCAGGAACCGGTCACCCGGAGCGACATCGAGGCCAAGCTGCGTGAGATCCGCGGCGAGGTCGACACCACCACCGACACCGCCAAGCCCTACGCCTTGGCCGCGGGCGTGGCCGTGGCCGTCGCCGTGGTGGCGCTCGTCTACACCATGGGCCGGCGCAAGGGGAAGAAGCGCACCACCGTGGTCGAGGTGCGGCGCGTCTGATGCTGCGTTTCCTGCTGCGGCGCGGCTTCCAACTGGGGGTGCTGGGGGGGAGCCGGCGCTGGCTGGTCATCGGCGGCGCCGCCCTCGGCGTGAAGGTCCTGCGCAAGCTCTCGGGCAGCGAGCCCGAGGTCGTCTACTCCGAGAAACTGGAACCAGGGGAGTCCGTCGTCATCGCCCATGAGCGGGACGCGACAATGAAGGGGTGAAGGTCCTCCTTCGGAACCCCCGACGTGAGCTCGACGTGCCCGGCCCCCTGCGGGTCAACGCGCTGTTGGCCCAGCTCGACCTCAACCGGGAGTCCGTCCTGGTGATCAAGGGCGACACCTTGGTAACCGGCGACGCCATGCTGGCCGACGACGACTCGGTCGAGGTGCGCCCCGTCATCTCCGGAGGGGCGGCCTAGATGAAGTGCCGCCGCTGCAAGGCGCCTGCGGTCATGGACATCCGCCGCCACAACGCCTCGTTCTGCGCGACGTGCTTTCTCCACCACTGCACGGAACAGGTGCGGCGCACCATCGACGACTTCAAGATGATCGCTCCCGGTGAACGGGTGCTCGTGGCGGTCTCCGGCGGCAAGGACTCGTTGGCCCTGTGGGACCTCTTGCTCGACATGGGCTACGAGGCCGACGGGCTCTACCTCGGCCTGGGCATCGGCGAGTACAGCGACGAGTCGGGGCGCATGACCCGGGCCTATGCCGACAAGCGGGGCGCCAAGCTGATCGAGGTCGACCTACGCGACGACTACGGCTTCGACATCCCGTCGGGGTCGAAGGCGGCGCGGCGGGTGCCGTGCTCGGCGTGCGGGCTGTCGAAGCGGTCGCTGTTCAACAAGGCGGCGCTCGACGGCGGCTACGACGTGGTGGCGACGGGCCACAATCTCGACGACGAGGCCGCCGTGCTGTTCGGCAACGTGTTGCGGTGGTCGACCGACTACCTGGGCCGCCAGTTGCCGGTGCTGCCCGGCGAACACGGCTTCCCCCGCAAGGTCAAGCCGCTGGTGCGGCTGGGCGAACGGGAGATGGCGGCGTTCTGCGTGCTGAAGGGCATCGACTACATCGTCGAGGAGTGCCCGATGGCGGCCGGCAACAAGCACATCGGGTACAAGGAGGCGCTCAACGCGATCGAAGAAACCTCGCCCGGCACCAAGCACGCGTTCTACTTCGGGTTCGTCGACCGCACGCACGCGCGGTTCGCGGCCGAGGCCGTACCCCAGGGTGGCGACCTCGGCCGGTGTGATCGCTGCGGTGCGCCCACCACCGCGGAGGTGTGCGCGTTCTGTCGCCTGGTCGAGCGGGCGGCCGCTCCGTGAATGGGCGCGCCTTTGCCGCGGGCGAGCGGGCCCTGTTCGTCGACTCCAAGGGACGCAAGTACGTCG